>JAYSCE010000569.1:0-2642 GCA_041915035.1 Xanthobacter sp. | reverse complement strand
GTGTCGATGCCGGTGATTCCCGGGATGCCGCGGGCCTTCAGCCAGTCGTCGAAATGGCGGGTGGCGCGGTAGTTGGACGGGTCCGTCACAGCCGTGCGCAGCACCACCCCGCGCACGCCGGAGGCCGAGGCCATGGACACCGTCTCGATGTCCTCCTCGTTGGTGCCGACGTTGCCGATGTGCGGGAAGGTGAAGGTGATGATCTGCCCGGCATAGGAGGGATCCGTGAGGATTTCCTCATAGCCGGTAATGGCGGTGTTGAAGCACACTTCGCCGGCGAGGTGGCCGGTGGAGCCGATGCCGAAGCCTTCGAGCACCGTACCGTCGGCGAGCACGAGCAGGGCGGTGGGCCGGGGCTCGGCCCAGCCCTCGGTGGCGTTGGGGGCGTGGTCTTGTTCGCTGGTCATGGATCGCCTAGATAGAGGCTCGCGCGCCGCGTTTCCAGCGCCTCTCGCAGGAATTTGTGCGCCTCAAGCGCCGCCGGCCGGATGGCCGCGCGAACCTGCTGCCGGAACTGGCGCCACCCAACACAGGACGGACGATCGTGCTTCGCGACGACATCAACGCGGCTCTCAAAGAGGCGCTAAAGGCCCAGGATAAAAAGAGAACCGGGACGCTCCGCCTCATCAATGCGGCGCTCAAGGACCGGGATATCGAGCAGCGGGGACATGGCAAGGACCCGCTCAATGACGACGAATTGCGCGCCTTGCTCGCCAAGATGGTGAAGCAGCGGGAAGAGAGCGCCAAGATCTATGACGAGGGCGGCCGCCCGGAGCTTGCCGCGCAGGAGCGCGAGGAAATTACCTACATCCAGGCCTTTCTGCCCAAACAGCTTTCCGAGGCCGACACGCGCGCCGCCATCGCCGCGGTGATCGCCGAGATCGACGCCAAGGGCATCAAGGACATGGGCCGCACCATGGCCGTGCTGAAGGAGCGCCATGCCGGCGCGCTGGATTTCGGCAAGGCGTCCGGCTGGGTCAAGGAAGCGCTGACGGCGGCCTGACCGGCCGGTTCACACCACCTTTCCGGGTGAGGTTCAGGGGCGGAATCGGTGACGTTCGGCGGATGCCGGTCCCGAGACCGCCCCTTTTCTCATTTCCGGCTCCAGATCTGCCGGTCGACGCCGGGGGGCAGGTCGGCCATCTCGTCGGCGACGAACACCGGCTCCTTCCCCGACTTCCGCTGCGTAAGATAGTCCTTCGTGAGCCGCACCACCGTGCCCGAGAGCAGGACGATGGCGATGAGGTTGATGGAGGCCATCAGCCCCATGGAGGCGTCCGCCGTGTTGAACACGGTAGCGACGCTCTGCAGCGATCCCCACACCACCATGGCCAGCAGCGCGATGCGCAGGACGATCACGCCCGAGACATGGCCGTGGCCGAGGAAGACCAGCGCGTTCTCGGCATAAGAGTAGTTGCCGATGATGGAGGTGAAGGCGAAGAAGAAGATGGCGATGGCGACGAAATAGCGCCCGAGCCACCCCACATGCACTTCCAGCGCCGCCTGGGTCAGCTGGGTGCCTGTCAGATCCGCCGAGGGCACCACCTCCGACAGGAGAATGAGCAGCGCGGTGGCGGTGCAGATGACGATGGTGTCGATGAACACACCCAGCGACTGCACGAATCCCTGGCTGACCGGATGGTGCGGATCGGGCGTCGCCACGGCCGCGATGTTGGGGGCGCTGCCCATGCCCGCCTCGTTGGAAAAGAGGCCGCGCTTCACCCCGTTCATCATGGCCGCCGCCACCGAGCCCGCGACCCCGCCCGCCGCCGCGCCGACGCCGAAAGCGCTGCCCACGATGTGGGCGAGGATGCTCGGCACCAGGGTGATGTGGGTGGCCAGCGCATAGAAGGCGAGGCCCACATAGGCCAGGGCCATGAAGGGGACCACGAATTCCGCCGTGCGGGCGATGGCGGCGATGCCGCCGAAGATGATGACGCCGGACAAGAGCGCCACCACCAGCCCGGTACCGAGCTTGGGTACGCCGAAGGCGCCCTCCACCGCGTCGGCGATGGAATTGGCCTGCACCGCGTTGAACACCAGCCCGAACGACAGGATGAGGCAGACCGAGAACAGCCCGCCCGCCCACGAGGCCTTGAGTCCATGGGCGATGTAGAAGGCCGGACCGCCACGATAGCGGCCCTCGTCGTCCTTCACCTTGTAGAGCTGGGCCAGCGTGCTCTCGGCGAAGGCGGTGGCCATGCCCAGCGCCGCCACCACCCACATCCAGAAGATGGCTCCCGGCCCGCCGAGGGTCAGCGCCACCGCGACGCCGGCAATGTTGCCGGTGCCGACGCGGGAGGCGAGCGATGTGCAGAGGGCCTGAAAGGGCGTGATGCCCGACTTGTCGGTGTCGTTGGAGCGCAGCACCGAGCGCAGCATCTCGGGGAAATGGACGATCTGCACGAAGCCGAGCCGCAGCGTGAAATACACGCCCACCGCCAGCAACCCGTAGATCAGGATGTAGCCCCAGAAGATGGTGTTGAGGAGATCGATCACCGCATCCATGTCAGCCAGCCCCCTGCTGAAACGGTGAAGCTTATCAGCGGGACCGTGGCGGTCCATCCCTCCCGGCACCCGTCGCGCCACTTTGTGGACACAATTCAGCGACGGCGGATGGGGTGTGGATAAGGGGGATTGCG
>JAYSCE010000568.1:0-2647 GCA_041915035.1 Xanthobacter sp. | reverse complement strand
TACAAGCTCGTGCCGCTGACCGCCCAGGTGGTCAGCGTGCTCGCAACCATGGACTCCCAGGGCCTGATCGGCACCTTCCGCAACGATCGCCGCCCGGTCCCGGACATCAAGATCGGCGTTGGCGACATCGTCGGCGTGTCGATCTTCGAAGCCTCCTCGGGCGGTCTGTTCATCCCCGCCGAGGCCGCCTCGCGTGCGGGTAACTTCGTCGACATCCCCACCCAGACGGTGGACGTGAACGGCAACATCTCCGTGCCCTACGCCGGGCAGGTGAGGGCGGCCGGCCTGCAGCCCTCGCAGGTGGAGAAGGAAATCGTCGATCGCCTGCGCAATCGCGCCATCGAGCCGCAGGCGGTGGTCTCGGTGAAGTCCCAGCGCTCCAACTCGGTGACGGTCATCGGCGAAGTCAGCGCGCCGGTGCGCTTCCCGCTCACCCCCACCGGAGAGCGCGTGCTCGATGCCGTCAGCCGTGGCGGCGCAACCTCCAGCAAGGGCTACGACCTGTTCGTGACCCTGCAGCGCGGCGGTCGCGAGGCGACGATCAGCTTCAACCGCCTGGTGCGCGAGCCTGCCAACAACATCTATCTGCAGCCGGAAGACACCATCTACATCTTCAGCCGCCCGCGGACCTTCCTGGCCTTCGGCGCGACCGGCAAGCAGGGCCAGTTCAACTTCGACAACGACGCGATCAGCCTCAGCGAGGCGGTTGCCAAGGCGTCGGGCCTGGTGGATGCCCAGGCGGACCCGCAGTCGGCCTTCCTGTTCCGCATCGAGAACCGCACCACGCTCGAGCGGATGGGCGTCGACGTCTCCCAGCTCCCGGAGAAGCGGATCGCCACCATCTATCAGGTGAACTTCCGCGAGCCGACGGGCTACCTGCTCTCGACGAAGGTGCCCATGCGGGACAAGGACATCCTCTACATCGGCAATGCCGGTTCGGTGGAACTCACCAAGTTCCTGAATCTCGGCCTCCTCGGCGCCTTGACCGTGGAAAGCATGACGAGCAGCAACAACAACCTCTTCGGCTACAACTGAGCAATTCCGCCGCCATCAGGGCGGCGGACCTCTTCCGATCAGAAATGCCCCGGCACCCGCCGGGGCATTTTCTTTTGGGCAGGCCGTCACAGGGGCCGCTTTTGCGTCGCGGTGACGGGGCGCGCTATGCTTGATGGTCCGGCCCGGGTTGGCCGGAGACACATGGCGTTGGAAGGGTGAGGGCGGGATGTTCATTGCCTTCTTCGAGGCGCTCAAGGCCGCAGGCGTGCCGGTCTCGGTGCGGGAATATCTCACCCTCATGGAGGCCATGGACCGCGACGTGGCGGGCCGGCAGGTGGACGCCTTCTATTATCTCGCCCGCGCAAGCCTCGTGAAGGACGAGCGCCACCTCGACCGCTTCGACCAGGTGTTCGGCCGCTGCTTCAAGGGGCTGGAGCAGGCGCTGGGGGAGGAGGGCCATTCCATCCCAGAGGAGTGGCTGCGCAAATTGGCTGAGAAGCACCTCACCGACGAGGAAAAGGCCCAGATCGAGGCCATGGGCGGCCTCGACAAGCTCATGGAGACGCTCAAGAAGCGGCTTGAGGAGCAGAAGGGGCGGCATCAGGGCGGCTCGAAATGGATCGGCACCGCAGGCACCTCACCCTTTGGCGCCTATGGTTACAATCCCGAGGGCGTGCGCATCGGCCAGGACGGCAACCGCAACTTCCGCGCGGTGAAGGTCTGGGACAAGCGCGAGTTCAAGGACCTCGACGACGGCGTGGAACTCGGTACCCGCAACATCAAGGTGGCGCTGCGTCGCCTGCGCAAGTTCGCCCGCGTCGGCGCCCCGGACGAACTCGATCTCGACGGCACCATCCGGGAGACCGCCCGCCAGGGCTATCTCGACGTGAAGCTGCGGCCAGAGCGGCGCAATGCGGTGAAGGTGCTGCTGTTCCTCGACGTGGGCGGCTCCATGGACTGGCATGTGGAGCAGGTGGAGGAGCTGTTCTCCGCCGCGCGCATGGAGTTCAAGCACCTCGAGCACTTCTATTTTCACAACTGCGTTTACGAGAGCGTGTGGAAATCCAATGCCCGCCGCGCATCCGAGCGCATTCCCCTGTTCGACGTCCTGCACACCTACGGCCACGACTACAAGCTGATCTTCGTGGGCGACGCCTCCATGAGCCCCTACGAGATCACGTTCGCGAACGGTTCGGTGGAGCACAACAATGCCGAGCCAGGGAAGCTTTGGCTTGAACGCCTGCTGACCACATACCCGAAGGCCGCCTGGCTGAACCCGGTGCCGGAGCCCCACTGGGGCTATACGGAATCCATCCGCCTGATGCGCCACATCCTGGAAGGGCGCATGTTCCCCCTCACCGTGCAGGGCATCGACGCCGCCATGCGGGAGCTGACGTGACGGCCGCCTATTCGCCTGGAACGATCGCCTATTCCCATCTCCCCCGCCTCGGCGGCGCGGGCGTGCGGCTGGAGCTGGTGCCCGAGGCGCTGCTCTGGAGCATCGGCCCGCGCGAGGGGCGACTGGCGCTGGCGGACATCACAGCTGTGCAATTGCGCTTCCAGCCGGCGAAGTTCGCCGCGCCGAGCTTCGAGATTGAGATTGCCGGGCGCGATGGCACGCGCCTCACGGCGGGCTCGGCCTCGCGCATCT
>JAYSCE010000567.1:0-2650 GCA_041915035.1 Xanthobacter sp. | reverse complement strand
GCCCGTGGCGATCAGGATGAACTCGTCGGCGCCGACCCGGGCCACGAGATCGTTGTCGCACACGCAGCGGCGCAGCCGACGCGCGGTCTCGGCGAGGATCAGATCGCCCGAGGCCAGACCGTACATCTCGTTCAGCTGACGGAAATTGTCGATGTCGAGTGCCAACACGGCGAGCGTGCGCCGGCCCTCCTGCGGCGAGCTGAGCGCGCCGGCGAGGAATTCCATCATGAGAAGGCGGTTCGGCAGACTGGTTACCGGATCATGCAGCGCAAGATACTCCGATTGCCAGGGGCCTCGCGCTACTGCATTGGCATCGCTCACGATTCACTCTTGCCGCTCATTGCGACGGCGTCCCCGTTCCCTGCCCCCACAAATGGGACCGGGCGGCCTCCGGCGCATCTTTTCCTCCCCCGAACCCCTCCAGCGCTCGTCGTCGCCGGTTGTCCGAGTTCGGAAACCGTCGTCATCGTGGGCCTTGCCCGGAGCGGTGGCAATAGGGATATCGCCGCAAGGTTCACAGCCGTCAAGCTTCCTCCGGTATTTGGACACCAACGGGCGACGGCACGTCAAGGTTGAGCACCACGCGCATCACCGAGGGATCCTCGCTGCCCGGCGTGGCCTTGAAGCCGAGGTCCTCGGCGAGGCGCAGCATGGGGCCGTTCTCGCGCATCACGTCTCCGAACACCTGCCGCAGTCCCCTCTTCCTGGCATGGGCGAGAATCTCGCTCATCAGCTGGAAGCCGAGGCCTTTGCCCTTGAAATCCGACCGAACCATGATGGCGTATTCCGCCGCGTCGTTGTCGGGATCGGCAATGATGCGGACCACGCCGCAGATGTCGCCATTGTCCTCCTGCGCCACGAAGGCCATCTCGCGGTCGTAGTCGATCTGTGACAGGCGCGCCGCCATCAGGTGCGGGAAGTCCTTCACCGAGCCGAGGAAGCGCATGCGCACGTCCTGCGGGTCGGAGCGATGCACCACGTCCACGAGGCCGGGCTCGTCCTCCGGCCGGATCGGCCGCAGCGCCACCGTCGAACCGTCGGTCAGGTCCAGTTTCTTGGACATGTCGGAGGGGTAGGGCTTGATGGCGAAGCGGTGGGTGCCCTCCACCCGCGTCGGATGCACCACGATGCGGGCGTCGAGGGCGAGCACGCCGTGCTCGTCGGCGAGCAGCGGGTTGATGTCCAGCTCGGCGATCTGTGGCAGGTCGGCCAGCAGCTCCGCCACCTTGATCAACGTGCCGGCCACCGCATTCATGTCGGCCGGAGGATGGTCGCGATAGCCGGCAAGCAGCTTCGCCACCCGCGTGCGCTCGATCATCTCGCGGGCCAGCACGCCATTGAGCGGCGGCAGCGCCACGGCCCGGTCGCCGATGACCTCCACCGCCGTGCCGCCCTGCCCGAACAGCACCACCGGGCCGAACGTGCTGTCGTAACCGATGCCGGCGATCAGCTCCTGGGCATTGGGCCGGCGGATCATCGCCTGCACCGTGAAGCCCTCGATCCGCGCGCCGGGGCGCTTCTCCGCCACCGAGGCGATGATGGCCCGGCAGGCATCCTCGACGGCGGCGCAGGTGCGCAGGTCGAGCCGCACGCCACCCACGTCGGACTTGTGGGTGAGGTCGTGGGACAGCACCTTCACCACCACCGGGAAGCCGATCTCCCCGGCGAGGCGCCCAGCCTCCTCGGGGCTCGATGCGATGCGGGTATCCACCACCGGGATGTCATAGGCGGCCAGCACCGCCTTGGCCTCCACCTCGGTCAAGGCGGAGCGGCCGGCCGCGAGAACCCCCTCCACCAGCCGGCGGGCGGCAGGGCGGTCGGGCTCGTCGAACGAGCGCGCGGGCGGGGTCTCCATCAGGAGGGTCTGGTTGCGCTGGTAGGCCACGAGATGGCCGAAGGCGCGCACCGCCTCGTCGGGCGTGTCATAGGTGGGGATGCGGCGGGCGGCGAAGCGGCGGCGGGCGTTGGCGGCCGCGCTCTCGCCCAACCAGCAGGTGAGCACCGGCGCCCGCGGGCGGGCTTCCAGAACCGCCATCACCCCTTCCGCGGCGGCGCTGCTGTCGGACAGGGCGTTGGGGGCGTGCAGCACCAGCACGGCGTCCGAGCCCTTGTCGGCGAGCAGCGCCTTCAGGGCGGCGCCATAGCGCGCGCCGTCCGCATCCGCCTGGATGTCCACCGGATTGGAGCGCGACCAAGTGCGGGGCAGCGCCTTGTCCTGGGCTACCACCGTTTCCGGCAGTAAAGCGCCGAGCCGGCCGGCGCTACCCTCCAGCGCGTCCACCGCCACCACGCCGGCACCCCCGCCATTGGTGAGGATGGCGAGCCGCTCGCCGGCGAGGCGGATGCCGGCTGAGAGCGTCGTCACCGCCTCGAACAGCTCACGCATCTCGTGGACGCGCAGCATGCCGGCGCGCCGCAGGGCGGCATCGAACACGAGATCGCTGCCGGCAAGCACGCCGGTGTGGGACAAGGCGGCTTGCGCCCCAGCCACGCTGCGGCCGGCCTTGATGACGATGACCGGCTTGGCACGCGCCGCGATCCGCCCCGCCGACATGAACTTGCGGGCGTCGGCGATGCTCTCGACATAGAGCAGGATGGCGCGGGTGGTGTTGTCGAGGGCGAGATAGTCGAGCAGGTCGCCGAAATCCAC
>JAYSCE010000566.1:0-2653 GCA_041915035.1 Xanthobacter sp. | reverse complement strand
CCGTCGTGGATATGGACGCCCAGTGCTGACAGACGGGCGGAGAGCCACGGCGCCACAGCCCTGTCGTCAGGTTCAATCCACACCGGCCGCGGCGCCCATTCCGCGGGAATCTCCTCAATGGCGCCCGGCACCGGCCGGCCGTCCGCGTAGCGGTAAAATCCCTCCCCGACCTTGCGACCGTAGAGCCCCGCCTCCACCTGCCGGCGCAGCAGCGGCGCCGGGCGGAAGCGCGGCTCCTCGAAAAATTCCCGGTAGATGTGAGACAGCACCGGATAGGAAACATCGAGCCCGGTGAGGTCGAACAACTGGAAAGGGCCCATGCGGAAGCCCGCCGCCTCCTGCATCACCGCATCCACGTCGTGCGGCGCTGCGATGCCCTCCGCAACGATCCGGACGCCCTCGGTGTAGAGGCCGCGGCCGGCGTGGTTGATGAGGAACCCGGGCGTGTCGGCAGCGCCGATGGGCGTATGCCCGATATCGGCGACGAAAGCCCGCAAGGCCTCGACCGTCGCTGGCCCTGTGCGGGCTCCGGCGATGACCTCAGCGATCTTCATCGCCGGAACGGGATTGAAGAAATGGACGCCGCCGACCCGCTCGGGGTGCGCGCACCCCCGCGCGATGGACGTGACGAGAAGCGAGGAGGTATTGGTGGCGAGCATGCAGTCCGCCGAAACCACGGCTTCCAGCGCACGGAACAGGCCGCGCTTCACCTCAAGGTCTTCGACCACCGCCTCGACGATCAGGTTGCGATCTGCCAGATCCGCAAGTTCCTCCACGGAGACGAGGCTCGTGCAGGCGGCATCGCAAACCTCCCGCGACAGCTTTCCGGCTGCGGCCCGCTTCTCCATCTCGGCGCGGATGGCGATGACCGCCTCGGTCGCGCGCCCTGCCACCGCATCGTGGAGGCGAACCGACATGCCCGCCTGCGCGGCCACCTGGGCTATGCCCCGCCCCATCGCTCCTGCACCGATGACGGCCACGGACCAGGGACGCGACTGGGGCAGGAAACCGGAGTTAGGCTCGCTGACGCTCATGATGCTCTCACCGGTCTTCGAAGCGCGGCGCGCGCTTGGCCAGAAAGGCCTCGAGTCCCTCGCGGCCGTCTTGTGTTCGATAGGAAAGGGTGGAGAGCTGGGCCTCCACCTCGAGCGCTTCCGGCAGCGGAAGGCCGGCGCCCACGCGCACCGCATCCCGGATGAGCCGCAGCGCCTGCAGGCTCCAGCGCGTGAAAGTGCGGCCAAACGCAATGGCCTCCCCGAGCGGGTCGTCCGATGCGGAAATGCGGTTCACGAGACCGAGGCGCAAAGCCTCGTCGGCCTCCACGGCACGTCCCGACATCATGATTTCGAGGGCGGCAGAGGATCCAATGAGGCGTGCCAGGCGCTGCGTGCCGCCATAGCCGGGCACAAGGCCGAGCTTCACCTCGGGCAGCCCGAACCGCGCACGTGGCGTGGCGATGCGGAACGTGGAAGCAAGCGCCAGCTCGCACCCCCCGCCCAGCGCATGGCCGTGCACCAGGGCAATGGAAGGCTGGCGCAAGGTCTCCAGCCGACCGACGATGCGCTGGCCAAGCCGCGTACCGTCGAGCTCGTCTGCCAGCGAGCGGCCGGCGAGTTCGGATACGTCAGCTCCTGCACAGAATGCTCGCTCTCCCGCGCCGGTCAGGATCAGGCAGCGCGCGTCGCTCGCCTCCACCTCGCCAAGCGCACGGTCGAGACACTCCAGCTGTGCGAAGCTCAAGGCATTCAGCACATCCGGGCGATTGAGGGTCAGGATGGCGAATTCATCCTTGCGCGACAGGTCGATCATGGTGCTCAGGACCTCTCGTTCAGTGGGATCGGGGCAGGCCCAGTTCGTGGACGGCGATGAAGCTGAGGATCAGTTCCTGCGGCACGGGGGCGATGGCGAAGACGCGGGCATCCCGCCACAGGCGCTCGACATGGAATTCGGCGGCATAACCCATGCCACCCATCACCTGCATGGCGCGGTTGCAGGCCGCGCACGCGGCCTCCGCCGCTAGGAACTTGGCCGCGTTGGCCTCCCTGCCGAAGGGCTTGCTAGCATCCATCATGCCATGCCGCCTGACGGTTCATCAGTCGAGCACCGTCGAGCTCCGCTGCCGATCGTGCGAGAGGGAACTGGACACCTTGATAGGAGCCGATTGCTTTTGCGCCGAAGATGCGGCGTTCTCTGACATAGGCACAGGCGAGCGACACAGCGAGCCGCCCGGTCCCGACCAGCCCCGCCGCCGTGACGATGCGTTCCGCATTCAGCAGCTGCAGCAGCTCCGACCAGGCCCGATCGAGCGTCCCGATGCATTCGTCGGGACGAACTTCGACTTCATCCAGAAACAGGGTGAAGGCCGAGACAGGATGGGTGCCGGCCTTGGCAATCCGGGCAGCCTTGATTCCCGCGCGCCGCGCGTCGATCAGGAACATGCTGATGCCATCGGACTTGCGCGCCGCGGGCCCCGGAGAAGACGTACGGGCGACGATCAGCAGGTGGGTCGCCATGTCGAAGCCACTGATCCACACCTTCTGGCCAGACAGTCGCCAGCCATCGCCGTGCGGCATCGCTCGGGTGCGGATGTCCAGCGCATTGTTGCCGCTGTTGGGCTCCGTGAGCGCGAAGCTCATGAGGACGGACCCATCCG
>JAYSCE010000565.1:0-2665 GCA_041915035.1 Xanthobacter sp. | reverse complement strand
CGGCATGCTGGCGCGGTCGTCCGGCTTCACCACGGCGGGCAACAATATCGTCGCCCGGGTGGCGTCCTCCACCTCCACCTCCATCGTGTTCCCGGCCTCGACGTTCACCGCTGAGGCGGCGTCGATCCCGGTGGGCGCGGCGGTGCGGGTGGTGGGCTTCTCCGGCGCCGCCGGCGACCTTGTGGCGGTCACGTCCGGCGGCAACGCCCTCACCTCCACCGTGCTCGATTTCACCACCCTGGGCCTGTCCGTGGGTGAATGGGTGCGCCTCGGCGGCGCGACGGTGGGGTCGCAGTTCGCCACCGCCGCCAACAATGGCTGGGCGCGGGTGTCCGCCGTCACCGCCAACCGCCTGTCCTTCGGCGTCGTCCCCGCCGGCTGGACGGCGGACGCCGGCACCGGCAAGACGCTGGAGGTCTACACGGGCGACTTCCTCGTCAACGGCTCCACCAAGCGCTCCAACACGATCGAGCGCCAGTATCTCGATCATTCACCGGTGACGTACGAATACCTGCGCGGGCAGGTCATCGACAAATTCTCCATCAACGCGCCGGCGCAGCAGATCGCCACCTGCTCCATGAGCTATGTGGGTGCCGATGCCGTCACGCAGTCGACCCGGTTCGCTTCGGCAACCGACGTTGCCGCCGCCACGGGCGACGTGCTGAACACCAGTTCCAACGTGGGGCGCATCGGCTTCGGCGGGTCGACCATCACCGGCCCGAACCATGTCATGTCGGCCACGATGGAGATCAACAACAACCTGCGGCGCCAGAATGCCGTCGGCAGCATTGGCGCCGTGGGCATCGGCGTCGGCGAATTCGCGGTGACCGGCACGCTGGAAACCTATTTCGGTGATCCCAGCGTCTACGCGGCCGTGGTGAACAACACCAAGACCAGCTTCGATCTGCGCGTGGGCCGCGCCGATGGCGATCGGCAGACCCTGCTGTTCGATCTGCCGTCGCTCAAGCTGTCCGGCGGCTCACCCACCGTGTCGGCCAAGAATGCCGACGTGATGCTCTCGGCGCCGTTTCAGGCGTTCCGCGATACGACGCTCGGCTACACTATGAGCGTCGGCCGCTTCTGGTATCTCCCGAACTGAGGCTGTCATGACCCTCTCAAAGATCAAGTCCGCCGGCGCCCGCATCAACGCGGGCGCCTGGGTGCGCAACATCCCTGTCCCCGGATTCGACGGGGTGGCGCTCAAGGTGCGTGGCGCCAATTCCGCTGCCGCCCGCCTGCTGCGCGACAAGCTGGTACGCGAGTTGCCCAAGGGGCGCGAAGTCGATCAGAGCGAAATCGACAAGATGAGCGATCGCATCATCGTCGACGTGCTATTGGTGGGGTGGACCCTCACGGGCGACGACGGCGCGGAGCTCGATTGCTCGGCCGACATCGTGCGCGGATTGCTGGCGGATGCGGATATCGGCCCGCTGCTCCGCGAGGCGGTCAGCTGGGCCTCGGCCGCGGTGGGCGAGCGCGGCGAGGCCGAAATCGAGGCCGCCGCAAAAAACTGACGGCCGCCCTGCTCTGGCAGTTGGAGTGGGGCGGAAAGGCCGCGCAGATCATCGCGGTCCATGAACGTGCCGGAGGGCGGGCGGACGATCTGCCCTTCTGGCGAGCGCGGGCGGAGCCCGAGCCACACCTCGCCTTCGTCTGGCGCGCATTTCATGATCTCTCGGGGGACCGGGCGCTCGGCTATGGCACCGTCGGGCGCATCCCCTTCACCGCCGTCGATCGCTACGCGGCGCGGTTCGGCGTTGCCGGCGCCGACGAATTCGAGCGCTTCTTCGCTCTCGTGCGGGCCATGGATGTCGCTTTCGTGGATTGGGCCACCGCCAAGGCTGGGGAGGGCAAATGACGACTGTCCAGCAGATCCGCGAAGTGATCGTGCGCGGCAAGGCCGAAGGCCTCGACCGCATCGCCTCCGACCTGAACAAGGTGGCCGGCGCGCAGGATAACGTGGCGGCCTCGTCGCAGGCCGTTGCCACTGTCACGGACATGACCACGCGCAAGCAGCTCTCGGCCTCGGCGGCCTGGGAGCGGCTGCGCAAATCGACCGACGACGAATATCGCGCGCTCAAGGCGGTGGAAAAGGCGCAGCGGGATGCAGACCGGGCGGTGGCGCAGGGGGTTGCCACGCAGGAAGAAGCCGCGGCCGTCGTCGCCGGCGTGGCGGCTAAGTACAATACCGCCCGTACGGCGGCCACGACCATGGGGAAGGCAGCGGCGGACAGCGCGGGCCTCGCCGCCCATGAAGTCCAGATGCTGACCTTCCAGCTGAACGATGCGGCCACCATGCTGGCAACGGGCTCAAGCCCCTTTCAGGTGATCGCGTCGCAGGGCGGGCAGGTCTATCAGGTGCTTGCTGGGGCGAATGGCGGCGTCGTGGGCAGCGTCAAGTCCCTCGGCAGCACCATCGCCGGGCTTGTGACGCCGGCGCGTCTGGCCGGCGGTGCGCTGGCGGCCCTCGCCATCGCTGCCGCCGTCTCCTATAGCCAGTGGGAAGCCGGACAGCAGAAGATTCAGTCTTCGCTCAAGTTTGGGCAAGGCAAAGCCTTTGATGGAACGATAGATGACCTGAACAATTTGGCGGATGCGGCGGCATCGGCTGGCAAGGTCACGGGCTCTCAGGCTCGCGCCATTTCGGCGTCCTTTGTCGAGACAG
>JAYSCE010000564.1:1929-2673 GCA_041915035.1 Xanthobacter sp. | reverse complement strand
TGTCGGCGATGGGCGGCAGCGCGCGGGCCGAGGAGAGCACGCCGTCGAGCTGCCGGCCGCCATGGTTCGAGACCACGATGCCGTCGGCGCCGAAGCGCACCGCGTCCTCCGCGTCCTCCGGATCGAGGATGCCCTTGATGACCATGGGCCCCTGCCAGAACTCGCGGATCCATTCGAGATCGCGCCAGGCGATGGAGGGATCGAAATTGGCGCCGAGCCAGCCGACATAATCCTCAAGCGTGGTCTTGTGCCCGCGATAGGCGGAGACGTTGCCGAGATCGTGGGGCGTGCCCATCAGGCCCACGTCATAGGCCCAGAAGGGATGAAGCGCGGCCTGCACCATGCGGCGCACGGCGGCGTTGGGGCCGGACATGCCCGAATGTGCGTCGCGATAGCGCGCGCCGGGCACCGGCATGTCCACGGTGAAGACCAGCGTGCGGATGCCCGCCGCCCAGGCGCGCTCCAGCGCGTTCTTCATGAAGCCGCGGTCCTTCAGCACATAGAGCTGGAACCAGAACGGCTTCTGTACCTTGGCGCGCACCTCCTCGATGGGGCACACGGAGACGGTAGAGAGGGTGAACTGGATGCCCTTGTCGAGCGCCGCCTTCGCCGCCTGCACCTCGCCGCGCCGGGCGAACATGCCGCACAGGCCGACCGGCGCGAGGGCCATCGGCATGGCGAGATTCTCGCCGAGCAGCGTCGTGGACAGGTCCACCTCGCCCACGCCCTTCAGCACGCGCTGGC
>JAYSCE010000564.1:0-1919 GCA_041915035.1 Xanthobacter sp. | reverse complement strand
GAGGTCGGAGACGTTGCGCCCGAGCGTCGTCTCCGCATAGGCGCCACCGTCGATGTAGTGGAACAGGAAGGGCGGCAGGCGCCGGCGGGCGGCTTCGCGATAGTCCGAGGCGGAGGAGATGATCACGGCGTCAGTTCTTTCTGTTGCTGGTTTTCTTGCTGGCGTTGGGCGACGCGGGAGGAGCGACGGCGGCGGGCCGCGTCGTCCTCGATCCCGCGCAGGGTTTCCTCGACAAATTCGAGATGCAGCAGCGCGGCCTTGCGTGCGTCCTCGGGCCGGCCATCGATGATGGCGGCGGCGATGGCGCGGTGCTGGTCATCCAGCGCCTGCGCGGTGCTGGGGATGAGGTAGAGCTTTTCGAGGCTGCGGGAGATGGAGGCGCGCAGGAGGTCGAAGAGACCCGCCATCACCTGCCGCATCACCACGTTTTGGGAGGCTTCGGCCACCGCCATGTGGAAGGCGGAATCCGCTTTGGCCTGCGTCTGCGCATCGGTGGCGGCGGCGGAGAGGACATGCGCCAGCGCCGCCTGAAGGTTCGCCTTGTCCTGCGGGCCGGCGCGCAGGGCCGCGTGATACGCCATGTCCGCATCCAGCGATTTGCGGATTTCCATCACGTCGTGCCAGTAGCCCGGCTCCCCCGCCGCCACCTCGGCCAGCGGGCCGAGCGCCACGGAGAGCGGGGTTTCGCAGAGCGGGGCGTCCGCGGGCGCGGCCACATAGGTGCCCCCGCCCCTGCGGCTCACCAGCCGGCCCCGGCTCGCAAGATGGCGGATGGCCTCGCGCAGGGTCGGCCGCGACACGTTCAGCTCCGCCGCCAGCGCCCGCTCGGCCGGCAGGCGCGCGCCGGGCTGAAGGCCGCGTTCGGCGATGAGGGCTTCGATGGTGTCGGTCAGGTCGGCCAAGAGCGCCCCTCGCGGCTGCGGCGGCACCGGGATATTGGTCAGTCCAATATCGGCAACTGGCGCGCGAAATCTCTATGGCTTGAGATTGGTCAGGCCGCAAGCGGAAAATTGGCCTTACCAATTTGCTCCGGTCCGGACTTCAATCCGCCCATTCCGGATCGGTGGTGAAGGCGATGGTCAGCCAGCGGTCGGGCGTATCGTTGCCGATGGCGGCGCCGATCTCGTCGCGGATCACGTCCCAGTCTTCCAGCCGCATGGGCGGCCAGCCATGGGGCACGATGAAATAAAGCTCGATCTGCCGTCCCCGGCCCACCCGCGCCACATAGGAGCGGAAGGCGAGGAAGCCGTAGCGCGCCACGATGCCGGCGGCGACCTGATCCACGTGCTCCTTCAACGCCGGCGGGGTCACGAGCAGGATGTCCGCCAGCGCCTGCTTCACCGTGGCGAACGGCAAGGGGATGATGACGAGGCAGACGAGGGCCAGCGCCACCGGATCGATATAGGGCGAGATCCACGCCCGCGGCGTGCCCTGCACCGCAAGGCCGACGATGAACGCAACCAGCAACGCGAAGGTGAGCCCCGCCGACATCAGCCACGCCTTGGCGTCGAGGGCGAGGAAGTCGGATTTGATCGCCCGGTTCGCCCGCCGCACGAACAGCGCCATTGTGAGCGCCACCGCGACGGTGATGACCGCGTAGAGAATGGCCTGGTCGAAATCGAGCGCCCGGCCGCCGGACATGAGGCTGCCCACGGCATTGATGAGCGCATAGACCGACGCGCTCATGAGCAGGATGCCGTTGAGCCCGAGCACCATGGGCTCCAGATGCCAGAACCCCATGGTGAAATGCGCGATGAACCCCTTCGCCGGCGCCCCCGGCGCGGTGGAGGTCGCGATCAGCCGCGCCACCACGAGGGCCAGCACCGTCATGCTGGCGTCGGTGAGCGCATAGACGCCATCGAACACGATGGCATAGGAGCCCGACATCAGGCCGAACACGATGCCCAGCAGCGCCAGCA
>JAYSCE010000563.1:0-2706 GCA_041915035.1 Xanthobacter sp. | reverse complement strand
GAGCTGCATCCTGCGCGGCGACAATTCGCAGGGTGAGTTCTATTCCATCGCCATCTCCAACGGCCACCAGCAGGTGGATTCGGGGACGAAGATGATCCACCTCGGCAAGAACACGTCGAGCCGGATCATCTCCAAGGGCATCGCCGCCGGGCATTCGGACAACACCTATCGCGGGCTGGTGTCCGCCCACCGCAAGGCCACCGGCGCGCGCAATTTCACCAACTGCGACTCGCTCCTCATCGGCGATCTCTGCGGGGCGCACACCGTGCCCTACATGGAGGCCAAGAACGCTTCGGCCCAGTTCGAGCACGAGGCGACCACCTCCAAGATCTCCGAGGACCAGCTCTTCTATTGCCTCCAGCGCGGCCTTTCGCAGGAGGAGGCGGTGGCGCTGATCGTCAACGGCTTCGTGCGCGATGTGCTCCAGCAGCTGCCCATGGAGTTCGCCGTGGAGGCGCAGAAGCTGATCGCCGTGAGCCTTGAGGGCTCCGTCGGCTGACGAACCGGCCGGTGCCGCACCGGCCTTCCCTTTTCTCGCGCAGCGCGTCCCCTCGGGACGCAGCCGCGCGGATCGACATCTCAAGGACCGATCATGCTCGAAATCCGCAATCTCCACGCCCGCATCGGCGAGAACGAGATTCTCAAGGGCCTCGACCTCACCATCCCCGATGGCGAGGTGCATGCCATCATGGGGCCGAACGGCTCCGGCAAGTCCACGCTGTCTTATGTCCTCTCCGGCAAGCCCGACTATGAGGTGACGGATGGCGCGGTGAGCTTCGACGGCGCCGACCTGCTCGCGCTCGACGCCAGCGAGCGCGCGGCGGCCGGCGTGTTCCTCGCCTTTCAGTATCCCATCGAGATCCCCGGCGTCGCCAACATGACCTTCCTGCGGGCGGCCATGAACGCCCAGCGCAAGGCGCGTGGCGAGGAGGAAATCTCCACCCCCGACTTCCTCAAGCTGGTGCGCGCCAAGGCGCCGGACCTCGGCATCTCGCAGGACATGCTGCGGCGTGGTGTCAATGTCGGCTTCTCGGGCGGCGAGAAGAAGCGCAACGAAATCCTGCAGATGGCCCTGCTGGAGCCAAAGCTCTGCATCCTCGACGAGACCGATTCCGGCCTCGACATCGACGCGCTCAAGGTGGTGGCGCAGGGCGTCAACGCGCTGCGTTCGCCGAAGCGCTCCATGCTGGTCATCACCCATTACCAGCGCCTGCTCGACCACATCGTGCCGGACGTGGTGCATGTGATGCACAAGGGCCGCATCGTCCGCTCCGGCGGGCCCGAGCTGGCGCTGGAGCTGGAAGCGTCGGGCTACGCGGCCTACGCGCAGGACGCGGCGTGAGGGACGGCACCATGACCATCAACGTCCGTCCCGCCCGAACGGCGGCGGAAGAGGCGATCGCCGCCGCGCTTGAGGCTGCGATCACCGCCGAGGCGGGGCAGGGGCGCATCCCCGAGATCCGCCGCGCCGCCCGCGACGCCTTCCTGACCCACGGTCTGCCCAGCCGGCGCGTGGAGGAGTGGAAGTACACGGACCTGCGCGCCGCGGTGCGCGACGTCCCTAATCGAGCGCCCGCGCCGGGTGCGGTGGAGGAGGCCGAGGCCGCCGCGCTGGTGCCGGCGGTGCGGAATGCCGGCCGCATCCTGTTCGTGAACGGCGTTCTTTCCCGCGCCGGCACGGACTTCTCGGCGCTGTCCGAGGGCGTCACTGCGCTGCCGCTGGACAGCGCCATCGCCGCCGGCGATCCGCTCGCCGACCGCATCAACGCCCTCTCGCCAAGCCGCTATGACGGGCCGCTGGCCCTCAACACCGGCTTCCTCGGCGAGGGCGTTGCGCTCCGCGTCGATGCCGGGGTGAAGGCCGCGCGCCCGGTGCACATCGCCCACGCCTTTCCGGGCGCCGAGGCCGTCTCCGGCTTCACCCGCACCGTAGTGGTGGTGGGCGACGGCGCCGAGGTGACGCTGGTGGAGAGCTTCGCCGGGCGTGATGGTGTCGCCTACCAGTCCAACCACGCGGTGGAACTGGTGGTGGGCGACGGCGCGGTCGTGAACCTCGTGCGGATCCAGGAGGAGGGCGACGCCGCCTTCCACTTCGGCACCCTCATGCTGGAGCTGGGCCGCGAGGCGAAGCTGAACCTCTTCACCCTCGCCCAGGGCGCGGCATTGGCGCGCTTCAACGTCTATGGCCGCTTCGAGGGCACTGGCGCCCATGCCGGCATCCGTGGGGCGACCCTCGCCCGTGGCCGCCAGCATTCGGACACGACCCTCGTCATCGACCATGCCGTGGCCCAGGGCGAGAGCCGCGAGCTGTTCAAGACCGTGCTCGCGGACGACGCCCACGGCGTGTTCCAAGGCAAGATCGTGGTGCGCCGCGCCGCCCAGAAGACCGACGGGCGGATGATGAGCCAGGCGCTCCTCCTCTCCGACCGCGCGGAGATGGACAACAAGCCGGAGCTGGAAATCTTCGCGGACGATGTCCAGTGCGGCCACGGCGCCACCGCCGGCGCGCTCGACCGCTCCATGCTGTTCTACCTGCGCTCGCGCGGACTGCCGGAGAAGGAAGCCGAGATGCTCCTCATCCAGGCCTTCCTCGGCGAGGCGGTGGAATATGTAGAGGACGCGGACCTGCGCGATCTGCTGATCGAGCGGATCGGCGGGTGGCTGGAGAAGGGGCTGGGGTAAGGCATAGCCGTCATCCTCCGGCTT
>JAYSCE010000562.1:0-2715 GCA_041915035.1 Xanthobacter sp. | reverse complement strand
TCAGGCGCACGGGCCGTTCAAGGGCAATCTCGGAGACTGGCTGGCGCCGCGCGCCCTCTCGCCGGGCCTCGCGCGCATCCCGCTCGCCGATCTCGCGCGCTACCAGTCCGGCATGGCGCAGGACAATCAGGGCGGGGTGCATCCGCCCGGCGTGATGGCGAGCTTCAAGACGATGTTCCCCTATCTCGCGACGCTCCAGCCGCCGTTCCCGCCGGGGAGCTGCTATTCCTATTCCAACCTCAGCTGGTCGCTGCTCGCGCTGGCCGGCTCGGGCGCGGGGCAGGGCAGCATGGTGGAGGCCGCCGAGCGTTACGACCGCGCGCTGAAGGCCTACGCCGCCGGCATGGGCATGTCCGCCACCGGCATTTTCCGCCCGGGGATGAAATCGCGCCTGCCCATCGGCTACCGCAAGACCTGGCAGCCCTTGCCGCCCCGCGCCGACTATGCGCCCACCCGCCTCACGGGCGTCGGCGCGGGCGGCATCGTCTCCACCGGCGCCGACATGCTGGCCTTCCTCAGGGCCAGCATGGGTCATGGCGACGGCGGCATGGAGAATGCGGCCCTCGCCTATCAGCAGGGCAACATCTTCGCCTCTCCCCGCTGCGGCGGCGGCAAGGCGCCGCGCACCGCCTATGGCTGGATCATGCACGATGTCGCCGACGCCTCCGGCCCCCTCGTCCTCGTCACCAAGGACGGCGCGGTGGGAGGCTTCACGGCCTGGATGGGCTTCCTCGCGTGGCAGGGCACGGGCGCGCCTTCGCCCTACGGGGTGTTCGCGCTGGTGAACGGGCCGGGCGCGGCCGGCCTCGGGCTCCGGGCCATGCGGCGCATCTTGTCCGCGTGAGGCTCGCCAATCGGCTCCGCCTCAGGTAATCGCCACGGGGAAACCGGAGGCGGGATGATGCGGGGATTGGTGGGGCTGGCGGCGGCGGTGGTCGTGTTCGCGGCGCTCTACGTGACGGACGCGCTGCTGGCGCCCGTGGTGTTCGCCCTGTTCGTCATCGCCGTGGTGCATCCGCTGCTGGCGCGGCTGGAGGCGAAGCTGCCGAAGATGGTGGCGGTGCTCGGCACGCTCCTCATCACGCTGGCGGTGGTCGGGGCGGTGTCCTCGGTGGTGGTGTGGGGCTTCAGCCACGTGGCCAGCTGGGTGTTCCAGAACGCCTCCCGCTTCCAGCGCCTCTATGGCGAGGCGGCGGTGTGGCTGGAGGGCCATGGCTTCGTGCTCGCCGGCCTGTGGGCCGAGCATTTCGACGTGCGCTGGCTGCTGCGCGTCTTCCAGGATCTCTCCGGCCGCCTGCAGGGCATGGCGAGCTTCCTCGTCTTCACCTTCATCTACGTGCTGCTGGGCCTGCTGGAAGTGGAGGCGATGAAGAGCCAGGTGCTCCGCCTCTCCCGCTCCGGCCGCGCCCCCTTCCTCGCCCCCGCGCTCGCCGACATCGCCCGCAAGATGCAGACCTATATGGCGGTGCGCACGCTCATGAGCATCGCAACCGGCGCGGTGGTGTGGGCCTTCACCCTCACCGCGGGGCTGGAGCTGGCACTCGCCTGGGGTGCCATCGCCTTCGCGCTGAACTACATCCCCTTCATCGGCCCGTTCGTGGCGACGCTGCTGCCCACGCTGTTCGCCCTCGCCCAGTTTGAGAGCTGGGAGATGGCGGTGTTCGTGTTCGTCAGCCTCAACATCATCCAGTTCCTGTCGGGCAGCTATCTGGAGCCGCGCCTCGCCGGCAAGGCGCTGGCGGTGTCGCCGGTGCTGGTGCTGTTCGCGGTGTTCTTCTTCGCCTTTTTGTGGGGCATCGCGGGGGCCTTCATCGGCGTGCCGATCCTGATCGCCGCGCTAACCCTGTGCGCCCACCACCCCGACACGCGCTTCGTGGCGGAGCTGTTCTCCGGCCGGGTGGCGACGGAGGAGGGGGCTTAAGGCCCCGTTGCCGGCGGAAGGCCTGCGGCGACGCGCTCTTCCAGATAGGGAAAGAAGGGGTTGGAGGACATGCGCACCAGCATGTCCACGCCCACCACCAGCGCCCCATATTCCCCCCGCGCCGCGATGTCGCCGAGGCGGATGCCGAACTTTTCCGCCGGGTCGGGCGCGAGCCCGTAGAGCCCGTCCGTCAGGGGGAAGGGCACCGCCACGTGGGAGAGGGAATAGACATCGTCCGGATAGATGGCGGTGAGCGGCCGCACCGTTTCCTCGGTGGCCCCGGCCGGGGTCTCGCGCACCACGGTCGCCGCCGAGCCGGGCGCGACATTGCCGATGACGGCGGTGCGGAAGCGGCGGGGAGCGGCCGGCAGCAAGGAGGTGATGGCGGTGTCGGACTGGCGCGTCAGCAGGTCCTCGAACTGGCCTGAGCGGTTGATGTCGATGAGCACCAGTTCGCTGCCGTTGTCGTCCAGGCGCGCGTGCAACTGCTCGATCACCGCCCGCGCGCTCACCGTGTGGTCCAGCACCGACTGGAAGGTGAGGACCGGCGCAAGGCCGGTGAGGCGGCCGGAGCGGGCGTGGCGCTCGATATTCGCCTGCAGCGCCTGCGTGAGCAGGAAGGACTGGCGCGCGGCGTGGACCGGGAAAGAGTTGTACTTGAAAGGGTTGAACTCGGGCACGATGTTCAGCCACGCGGCCTTGGCGAAGGCCGGGAAGATGGCCGGCAGGCCCGCGAGGCCGGCGAAGCGGGCAAATTCCGTCACCCCCACCATGGGCGACATCAGCACGATGCG
>JAYSCE010000561.1:0-2735 GCA_041915035.1 Xanthobacter sp. | reverse complement strand
TGGTGGCGGCGGCGGAACAGCTCGGCCTCGCTCACCAGGGGAGCGGCCGGGCGGTCGGCGGCGATGTGATGAAGGCGGGAGCGCTGCCAGGACGCCATCACCGCCGGACGGATGACGGCGGAGGCGGCGCCGTCCTGGTGAAACGCCTCCCAGGCGCGCGCAATCTCGCGATGTGGCACCAGCTCTGCCCTCCGGGCCGGGCGGCGCGGCGTTCCCGTTTGCGCCGCCTGAGCCATTGGCCGACGGACTGCGTTGGCCGGTGGCCGCAGCGCCCGCAGGCGGGTTCACTCCCTGAAATGCCGCGTTCTGACCGCCGGCATCGAGGCCGGCGGCGGCGGCTTTGGCCGGAGAATACGCGCACTTTCATGCCTCTCGCAAGTCCGGCCGACCGCGCAGTGGCAGTCGTCGTCTGAAACGATCGGGCGGCGGACAACAAGTGTCCGGAAACCGGACAGTCGAAGACTTCCAGATTACATGACGCATTGCACAAAGATCAGGAGAATCCACGGATTTATACAGTCGAGCGCGATTGGCACGCATCCTGCCCCTCATGCTGCGAGCCGGCACCGAAAAATCCAACGCCGGCAAGACAGGGAGGAAACGAGCGTGAACGTTCCCGTGGGAAACCTGCGCAGCGTCCAGGTGCTCGGCATCGATGCCGGCGGCACCATGACGGATACCTTCTTCGTGGACCAGGACGGCGACTTCGTCGTCGGCAAGGCCCAGTCCACGCCGCAGAACGAGGCCCTCGGCCTCATCGCCTCTTCTGAAGACGGGCTCGCCAACTGGGGCATGTCGCTCCATGAGGCCCTCGCCCAGCTTCAGACGGGCGTCTATTCCGGCACCGCGATGCTCAATCGCGTGGTCCAGCGAAAGGGGCTGAAGTGCGGCCTCATCGTCAATCGCGGCATGGAGGATTTCCACCGCATGGGCCGCGCGGTGCAGAGCCACCTCGGCTACGCCTATGAGGACCGCATCCACCTCAACACCCACCGCTACGATCCGCCCCTCGTGCCCCGCCAGCTGACCCGCGGCGTTATCGAGCGGACCGACATGATGGGCACGCAGGTGATCCCCCTGCGCGAGGAGAGCGCCCGCGAGGCGGCCCGCGACCTCATCGCCGCCGACGTGGAAGGCATCGTCATCTCCCTGATGCACTCCTACAAGAACCCGGTGAACGAGCGCCGCGTGCGCGACATCGTGATCGAGGAAGTGGAGAAGAGCGGCAAGAAGATCCCGGTCTTCGCCTCGGCCGATTACTATCCGGTGCGCAAGGAAACCCACCGCACCAACACCACCATCCTCGAAGGCTACGCCGCCGAGCCCTCGCGCCAGACGCTGTCCAAGATCTCCAACGCCTTCAAGGAGCGCGGGACCAAGTTCGACTTCCGCGTGATGGCGACCCATGGCGGCACCATCTCCTGGAAGGCGAAGGAGCTGGCGCGCACCATCGTCTCCGGCCCCATCGGCGGCGTGATCGGCGCGAAGTATCTCGGCGAAGTGCTGGGCTACAAGAACATCGCCTGCTCGGACATCGGCGGCACCTCGTTCGACGTGGCGCTCATCACCCAGGGCGAGATGACCATCAAGAACGACCCGGACATGGCCCGGCTCGTGCTCTCGCTGCCGCTGGTGGCGATGGACTCCGTGGGCGCCGGCGCCGGCTCCTTCATCCGGCTCGATCCCTACACCCGCGCCATCAAGCTCGGCCCGGATTCGGCCGGCTACCGGGTGGGCGTGTGCTGGAAGGAGAGCGGCATCGAGACCGTCACCATCTCCGACTGCCACATGGTGCTCGGCTATCTCAACCCCGACAACTTCCTCGGCGGCGCTGTGAAGCTCGACCGCCAGCGCTCGGTGGACGCGATCAAGGTGCAGATCGCCGACAAGCTCGGCCTCTCCGTGGAAGATGCGGCGGCCGGCATCATCGAGTTGCTCGACTCTGATCTGCGCGATTACCTGCGCTCCATGATCTCGGGCAAGGGTTATTCGCCCCAGAGCTTCGTCTGCTTCTCCTATGGCGGCGCGGGGCCGGTCCACACCTATGGCTATACGGAAGGCCTCGGCTTCGAGGACGTGATCGTGCCCGCCTGGGCGGCCGGCTTCTCCGCCTTCGGCTGTGCGGCGGCGGACTTCGAGTATCGCTACGACAAGTCCCTCGACATCAACATGCCGCCGGACGCCCCGGAGGCGGACAAGTTGAAGGCCGCGCAGACCCTTCAGGCGGCGTGGGAAGAGCTGACCCACAACGTTCTGGAGGAGTTCAAGCTGAACGGCTATTCGGCCGACCAGGTGACGCTCCAGCCCGGCTACCGCATGCAGTATCGCGGGCAGCTGAACGATCTGGAGATTGAGAGCCCGATCGCCACCGCCGGAACGGCTGGCGACTGGGATCAGCTCACCGGCGCCTTCAATGCCACCTATGGCCGCGTCTATGCGGCCTCCGCCCGCTCGCCGGAGCTGGGCTATTCGGTCACCGGCGCCATCATGCGCGGCATGGTGCCGATCCCGAAGCCCCGCATCCCCAAGGAGCCGGAAGAGGGCGAGACCCCGCCGGAGGAAGCAAAGATCGGAACCCGCAAGTTCTATCGCAAGAAGAAGTGGGTGGATGCGCAGCTCTACAAGATGGAATCCCTGCGCCCCGGCAACCGCGTCATGGGCCCCGCCATCATCGAATCCGACGCCACCACTTTCGTCGTGCCCGACGGCTTCGAGACCTGGCTCGACGGCCACCG
>JAYSCE010000560.1:0-2742 GCA_041915035.1 Xanthobacter sp. | reverse complement strand
AAGGCCGAGATAGGCGCCCAGCATGAACAGCGCGCCGTGCGCGAGGTTCGCCACCCGCATCAGCCCGAAGATGAGGCTGAAGCCCGACGCCAGCATGAACAGAAGCCCGCCGAGCGCGAGGGCATTGAGGCTTTGGCTGACCCAGAAGGTCATGATCGGTCCTCGGAAAGGAAAGGAGATTGCCCGGCGACGCGGAGCGGCCTGTCGTCCCCGGGCGGGTCCCGGGGACGACGGCTTTCAGCCGGGATTACTTGCCGGGATTACTTGCCGAGATTTTTCGCTGGCGGGTAGTCGCGGCTGTAGACCGGCTCGGCGAGGAAGGCCTTCGGATCGTAGATCCAGAACTGCGTCACCTTCGGATAGGTCTTGACGACCACGTTCTGCAGCCGGCCGTCCTTCTCCTCGGTCTTGCGGATGGTGACGTTCATGATGGGGTTGCCGTATTCGTCGAGGGTGACCTCGCCATACGGGCCCTTCTCCAGCTTGACGGAGCGGAGCGCCTTCATGAGCGCCTGCTTGTCCTCCACCTTGCCGTCCACGGCTTTGACCGCCGCATCGAGGAAGGCGCAGGCCGCGTAGGCGCCGGCGGTGTAGTAGCCGGGGTCGGCGCCGTACTTGGCGCGGATGCCGGCGGCGAATTCCTTGTTGCCGGGCACGTCCTGCGTTGCCGTGTACCAGCCGGAGGAGATGACGCCCACCGCCTCCTTGCCCATGGACTTGAGGATGCCCTCGTCCACCGTGGTCATCTGCGCGATCACCTTCACCGGCGCGCCATACTCGGCATATTGCTGGAGAAAGCGCAGGCCGTTGCCGCCGGCGAAGGCGGCGTAGACGGCATCCACGTCGGTGCGGATCTGGCTGATGTAGCTGCCGTAATCGGCGACGTTCAGCGGCGGCCAGAGCTTCTGCACCACCTGACCGCCATTGTCCTCGAAGGCGCGCTGGAAGCCGGCGGTGGCCTCGTGGCCGAAGGCGAAGTCGTCGCCGATGGTGACGACGCGCTTCAGCTTCATGTCCTTCGCGGCATACTCGCCGAGCGCGTGGTTGGCCTGGGCCGAGGTGCCCACGGCGCGCACGAACCACGGGTTCTGCTTGCGCTGGGTGAGGTCTTCCGCCGCCGCCGAGGGCGAGATCACGGGCACGCCCACCTGGCGGATGTAGTCGTCGATGGCCAGCGCCTCGAAGGCGGCGAGCGGGCCGATGATGGCGTTGACGCGCTCGCGCTCCACCAGCTCCTGCGCGCGGGTCTTGGTGGTGGCCGGCTGGCCGGCGGTGTCCACCGTGATGAGCTCCACCTTGCGGCCGCCCATCATGCCGTTCCGCTCGGCAAGGCAATATTCCATGCCCTGCTCCATCTGCTTGCCGCCGGCCGCCAGCGCGCCGGAGCGCACCGTCATGAAGCCGACCTTGATGGGCGGCTGCTGGGCGGCCGCGGGCACGGCCATCAGCGCGGACAGCGCCGTCGCGGCGAGCCACGAACAGGCCGCGGTGCGCTTGGTGAGTGTGGGCATTTTTGCTCTCCCTGAGATGCTCTTGACGGCAAAATTTTTTGTCGTGATATTTCAGACAGAACCGAAATCCGCCGTCAAGCGCCATTTTTCCGTTGTTCTGTCGTTATCACTCCTCCAAGATGCGAGCAGAATTTCAGGGCATGAAATATGTTGATGGATCAGGACATCGCCTCTGATAAGGCCATCGGCGGCTCCGGCCTGCTGCGGGACGCCGTCTATGCGCGGCTGAAAGACGAGATTCTCGGCTGCCATCTCCAGCCCGGCGAGGAGCTGCGCGAGCAGGAGCTGGCCGGCCGTTTCGAGGTGAGCAAGCAGCCCGTGCGCGAGGCCCTTCTGCGGCTGGAGCAGGAGCGCCTCATCACCGTGCTGCCGCGACAGGGCTATCGGGTGAATCCGGTGTCGCTGGCCGACGCGCGGGACATTTTCCGCTTTCGCGAGGTGATGGAGCCGGCCTGCGCGGCCGATGCCGCCCGCCACGCGACCGACGAGGTGTTGGCGGCGCTGGACGCCTTCCGCACCTTCGATGCGTCGAAGTCCGATTTCATCCGCTACAACCGCGCCTTCCACGTGGCGGTGGCCATGTGCTCGCCCCATCGCCGCATGCGGGAAGAGGTGGTGGATCTGGTCGCGCAGGCGGATCGTCTGGTGCTGGTCAGCATCGGCACCATGCAGGGGCGCGACCCGGACCGGCTCATTGCCGAGCACGTCGCCATCATCGAGGCGCTGCAATCCCGCGACGGCCGCAAGGCCGCCCGCCTGCTGCGGGACCATATCGCCGATGCCGAAAAACGGGTGGTCGCGGCCCTGTCGCGCCACGCCGTCGTCCTTTGAGAAAAACCGGAGAAACGCCATGAACGCCAAAGCCGAGATCGCCATCGCGGCGCGCGGCAATTTCATCGATGGCCGCGAGGTGGAAAGCATCGGCGGCGGCACCGTGGAGGTGAAGAACCCCGCCACCGGCGCCGTCATCGCCACCATTCCCGACAGCACCCGAGAGGACGTGGACGCGGCGGTGAAGAGCGCCCGCGCTGCCTTCAATGGCGACGCCTGGGGCGGCATGGCCATCCGCGAGCGGGTGAAGCTCATCAACCGCATCGCCGACGCCTTCGAGGCCGCGCTGCCGGAGCTCTACCAGCTCGAAACCCAGAACAACGGCCGGCCGGTGAACGAGACCCGCGCCCAGCTCGGCCGCCTGCCGGACTTCCTGCGCTATTTCGGCGGCCTCGCCCTC
>JAYSCE010000559.1:0-2750 GCA_041915035.1 Xanthobacter sp. | reverse complement strand
GCTGCGTAGTGAGAACGGGTGAAGTTTGACCTATGACGGAGATCGCCGGCAATTGCAAGCCTGGCACGGGTCGCGGGTGCGTTTGGCACGCGGGACCGGGAGGCGGTGATGAGCGCGGGCGACGGGTCGCGGCAGTTCGGTACCGGCTCGGGCATGGGTGAGGCGAACGCCTCCCGCCCGTCCGTGCCCCGCCGCGCCTATCTCGATCACAACGCCACGAGCCCCCTTCGACCTGAGGCCCGTGCCGCGCTGGTTGCCGCGCTGGATGCCGGTGGCAATGCTTCGTCCGTCCATGCCGAAGGCCGCGCCGCGCGTGCCCGCATCGAGGCCGCCCGCGCGGCCGTAGCAAGGCTGGCCGGTGCGCCCGTCCGTGGCGTGGTTTTCACCTCCGGCGCCACCGAGGCGGCAGCGCTGGCGCTCCATCCCTCCGTCGAGATCGCCGGGCGCGCCAAGCCCTGCGACGTGCTGCTGGCAAGTGCTGTCGAACATCCGGCCGTGCTCAAGGGTCATCGCTTTCCGACCGATGCGCTGGACATTCTGCCGGTGGACGGCGAGGGGCGGCTCGATCTCGGTGCGCTGGCCGAGGCGTTGGCCCGCCACCGCGCAGCAGGCCGCCGCGCCTTGCTCGCGGTGATGGTTGCGAACAACGAGACCGGCGTCATCCAGCCTGTGGCCGAGGCGTCGCGGCTGGTGCATGAGGCGGATGGCGTGGTCTTCTGCGACGCCGTGCAGGCGGCTGGCCGAATCCCGCTCGACATGGCGGCGCTGGGCGCCGACTTCCTCGCCCTATCCGCCCACAAGATCGGCGGTCCCCCCGGCGTCGGTGCGCTGGTGGCGGCGGGGCCAGATCATCGCACCGCGCCGCTGCTCTCGGGCGGTGGCCAGGAGCGCAACCGGCGTGCGGGAACCGAGAACGGGCCGGCCATCGTCGGCTTCGGCGCGGCCGCAACCGCCGTGAAGGCGGCGCTTTCCGCCGAGACGGAGCGGCTCGCCGGCCTGCGCGACCGGCTGGAACGGGCGGTGCTGCAAGGCGTTCCCGGTACAAGCGTGGTGGGCGCGGGCGCCGATCGCCTGCCAAACACCCTTATGGTCACTTTTGCCGGACTTCGCGCCGAGACGCTGGTGATCGCGCTCGACCTTGCCCACGTAAGCATCAGCGCCGGGTCGGCATGCTCGTCCGGCAAGGTCGGCGCCTCGCAGGTGCTGCTCGCCATGGGATTGCCCGAGGACGAGGCGGCGGGTGCCATTCGCCTGTCGCTGGGCTGGTCGAGCACCATCGAGGATGTGGATGCCGCGGTCGAAGCCTTGAAAAAGGCAGTGCCGCAGCTGAGAAGCCGCGCTTCGCGCGCGGCGTAGAGAATTACGTCGCGCATCATGCGCGGCACACGGACTTGACCCGCGGGCCTTGACCCCGCGTGGGAGAGGAGAAGAGAGATGCCTGCGGTTCAGGAAACCGTCGAACGCGTCCGCGCGATCGATGTGGATCAGTACAAGTACGGTTTCGTCACGGACATCGAGAGCGAGAAGGCCCCCAAGGGCCTGTCCGAGGACACGATCCGATACATTTCCGCCCGAAAGAACGAGCCCGAGTGGATGCTCGAATGGCGGCTCGACGCCTACCGGCGCTGGCTCACCATGGAAGAGCCCACCTGGGCGCGGGTGAGCTACCCGAAGATCGATTTCCAGGACTATTATTATTACTCGGCGCCCAAGGCCGCGCCGAAGTCCATCGACGAGATCGATCCGGAAATCCTCAAGACCTACGAGAAGCTCGGCATTCCGCTGCGCGAGCGCGACGCGCTGCTCGGCATCCAGCGCGAGGGCGGCTCCAAGGTGGCGGTGGACGCGGTGTTCGACTCTGTGTCGGTCGCCACCACCTTCAAGGAGGAGCTGGCCAAGGCGGGCGTGATCTTCATGCCCATCTCGGAGGCCATCCGCGAGCATCCCGAGCTGGTGAAGAAGTATCTCGGCTCGGTGGTTCCCGTTTCCGACAATTTCTACGCCACACTCAATTCGGCGGTCTTCTCGGACGGCTCCTTCGTCTATGTGCCGAAGGGCGTGCGCTGCCCGATGGAGCTTTCCACCTACTTCCGCATCAATGAGCGCAACACCGGCCAGTTCGAGCGCACCCTCATCATCGCCGATGAAGGCGCCTATGTGAGCTATCTGGAGGGTTGCACCGCGCCCCAGCGAGACGAGAACCAGCTGCACGCCGCCGTCGTCGAGCTGGTGGCGATGAAGGACGCGGAGATCAAGTATTCCACCGTGCAGAACTGGTATCCCGGCGACAAGGACGGCAAGGGCGGCATCTACAATTTCGTCACCAAGCGCGGCGACTGCCGGGGCGACAATTCCAAGATCTCCTGGACGCAGGTGGAGACCGGCTCGGCCATCACCTGGAAGTATCCGAGCTGCATCCTGCGCGGCGACAACTCGTCTGGCGAATTCTACTCCATCGCCATCTCGAACGGGCACCAGCAGGTCGACAGCGGCACCAAGATGCTGCACCTGGGTAAGAACACCACGAGCCGGATCGTCTCCAAGGGCATCGCGGCGGGCTTCTCCGACAACACCTACCGCGGCCAGGTCTCGGCCCACGCCAAGGCCAAGGGCGCCCGCAACTTCACCCAGTGCGACAGCCTCTTGATCGGCGACAAGTGCGGCGCGCACACCGTGCCCTACATCGAGAGCCGCAACGCCACCGCCGTGTTCGAGCACGAGGCGACGACGTCGAAAATATCCGACGACCA
>JAYSCE010000558.1:0-2754 GCA_041915035.1 Xanthobacter sp. | reverse complement strand
GGCAACCGCGTCATGGGCCCCGCCATCATCGAATCCGACGCCACCACATTCGTCGTGCCCGACGGCTTCGAGACCTGGCTCGACGGCCACCGGCTCTTCCACCTGAAGGAGGTGTGAGGGCAGGGCTCCGTCATGCCCTCTCTCCCCCGAAGTCGGCTTTTGCCGACTTCGGTCTCACGAGCCGAACTCGGCAGCAGTCGAGTTCGGGTGGGAGGGGGGGAGCAAACCCAAACAATCTCAAGAGGAAACGACCCCATGAACGTCAACGTCAAGCAAACCAGCCTTGAGGGCGCCACCCGCGGCATCGTGCGGGGCGGCGAGACGCTCAAAGAGCATCGCGACCGGCTGATGACGGCCACCAAGGCCACCGGACATTATGCCGGCCTGAAGAAGCTGGAGCTCCGCGAGAGCGAGCCCATCCTCTACAACAAGCTGTTCTCCCGCCTGCGCGCCGGCGTGGTGGATGCGCGCGAGACCGCCAAGAAGATCGCCGCCTCTCCCATCGTGGAGCAGGAGGGCGAATTGTGCTTCACCCTCTACAACGCGGCGGGTGACAGCCTTCTCACCTCCACCGGCATCATCATCCATGTGGGAACCATGGGTGCGGCCATCAAATACATGATCGAGAACAACTGGGAGGCCAATCCGGGCGTTCACGACCGGGATATCTTCTGCAACAACGACAGCCTCATCGGTAACGTCCACCCCTGCGACATCCACACCATCGTCCCCATCTTCTGGGAGGGCGAGCTGATCGGCTGGGTGGGCGGCGTCACCCACGTCATCGACACCGGCGCGGTGGGGCCGGGCTCCATGGCCACGGGGCAGGTGCAGCGCTTCGGCGACGGCTATTCCATCACCTGCCGCAAGGTGGGCGCCAATGACGAGCTGTTCCGCGACTGGCTGCACGAGAGCCAGCGCATGGTGCGCACCACCCGCTACTGGATGCTGGACGAGCGCACCCGCATCGCCGGCTGCCACATGATCCGCAAGCTGGTGGAAGAGGTGGTCGCGGAAGAGGGCATCGAGGCCTACTGGAAGTTTGCCTACGAGGCGGTGGAGCATGGCCGCCTCGGCCTTCAGGCCCGCATCAAGGCGATGACCATCCCCGGCACCTACCGGCAGGTGGGCTTCGTGGACGTGCCCTACGCCCATGAGGACGTGCGCGTCCCTTCCGACTTCGCCAAGCTCGACACCATCATGCACGCGCCATGCGAGATGACCATCCGCAAGGACGGCACCTGGCGCCTCGATTTCGAGGGGTCGAGCCGCTGGGGCTGGCACACCTACAATGCCCATCAGGTGAGCTTCACCTCGGGCATCTGGGTGATGATGACCCAGACGCTCATCCCCTCGGAGATGATCAACGACGGCGCCGCCTACGGCACCGAGTTCCGCCTGCCCAAGGGCACCTGGATGAACCCGGACGACCGCCGCGTCGCCTTCTCTTATTCCTGGCACTTCCTGGTGTCCGCCTGGACGGCCCTGTGGCGCGGCCTGTCGCGCTCCTATTTCGGCCGCGGCTACCTGGAGGAGGTGAATGCGGGCAACGCCAACACCTCCAACTGGCTGCAGGGCGGCGGCTTCAACCAGTATGACGAGATCCACGCCGTGAACTCGTTCGAGTGCGCCGCCAATGGCACCGGGGCGACCGCGGTGCAGGACGGCCTCTCACACGCCGCCGCCATCTGGAATCCGGAAGGCGACATGGGCGACATGGAGATCTGGGAACTGGCCGAGCCGCTGATCTATCTCGGCCGGCAGATCAAGGCCTCCTCGGGCGGCTCCGGCAAGTATCGCGGCGGCTGCGGCTTCGAGACCCTGCGCATGGTCTGGAACGCCCAGGACTGGACCATGTTCTTCATGGGCAACGGCCACATCTCGTCCGACTGGGGCCTGATGGGCGGCTATCCCGCCGCCTCCGGCTATCGCTTCGCCGCCCACAAGACCGGGCTCAAGGAGCTGATCGCCTCCGGTGCCGACATCCCCCTCGGCGGCGACACCGATCCGGAGAACCCCACCTGGGACGCGATGCTGCCCAAGGCGCAGATCAAGCGCGACAAGCAGGCCATCACCACCGAGGAGATGTTCGCCGACTACGACCTCTACCTCAACTACATGCGCGGCGGCCCCGGCTTCGGTGATCCGCTCGACCGCGAGCCCCAGGCCGTGGCTGACGACATCAACGGCGGCTACGTGCTGGAGCGCCTTGCCGGCGACGTCTACGGCGTGGTGGTGAAGAAGGGGCCGGACGGCCTCGTGGTGGTGGACGAGGCGGCCACGAAGGCGGCCCGCGCGGACATCCGCAAGGCACGCATCGCCAAGTCCGTCCCCACCCGGGAGTGGATGAAGGGCGAGCGCGAGAAGATCCTCGCCAAGGATGCGGGCACCCAGGTGCAGCAGATGTTCGCCGCCTCCTTCAAGCTGGGCCCGAAGTTCGAGCAGCAGTTCCGGTCGTTCTGGGACCTGCCCGAGAGCTGGGTGCTCAACGAGGAGGACATCGGCGTGCCCACCTACGGCTCGCGCTACTCCATGGACATCTCCGAGCTGCCGGACGTGACCACCGTGCAGTTCGTGGAGGAGTGATCCTTTACTGGGCGGCGGTCCGCGCCGCCGCCCGCTTCTTCTTACGGCCGTCATGGCCGGGCTTGTCCCGGCCATCCACGCCGGCGGGCCGGGTGCAACGCTTCGCAAGGGTGATCAGCCGGCACGACGTGGATGCCCGGGACAAGCCCGGGCATGACGAAATCCAAG
>JAYSCE010000557.1:0-2759 GCA_041915035.1 Xanthobacter sp. | reverse complement strand
AAGCATGGCGAGCGCGAAGGAACTGTCGCTGGCAATGGCCTGATGGCAGCTCACGGTGCGCGCGATGCCGCGGCAGTCGGTTTCCACCAGACGGTAGAGCGGCAAGTGGGCCGGCACGCCCTCCGGCTTTTCCCATGTGAAATCGGAGCGCAGCGCGGCCTTGAGATCCGCGATCACCCCGTCCCGGCGCGGCAGGGCATAGAGGCCGGGCGCGAGCCCTTCCACCCGATGCACGAACAGCAACGGGTGGACGCGCGCCTCGAAATCTCACCCATCGAACGGTGCCGACGCGCGCGGCAGCAGCGCATCGAGGAGGCCGAGGAACACCTCCTTGGCCATCATGCTGCCCTTGGCCGTGAAGCGCTGCGCGCTGCGCCGGCCGAGGATGACCGAAGCCGCCCGCGCCTCCCCGGGAGCTTCCCGCGCCGGAAGAGCCGGCGCCGACACCGCATCCCCCGCGTTGGCGCCAACGCGATGGGTGGCAAGGCTCACCTGATCGATCACCGGCCAGCGATAGAGCGGATGGCGGTCGAGCACATTGGCCCGCCCCATCCAGCGCCCGCCGAACGGCACCGGCGGCAAGGTGGGCAGATCGCCGCCGACCGGAGCCAGCGCGATCAGCATGTCGGGATCCTCACGCTCCGCCCCGGCGAAATCCGCCACCCGGTCGAGGCCGATGCGGCGGGCGATGTCGGCGCTTGTCGCAGTCTCGACGAGACGCGCCGTCCAGCCGAGGCAGGCGGCGGCATAGCGCACGGCGGCCAGGGCGTGGCCGAGGTCGAGCTGGCAATAGCGGAAGGCCCGCTCGCCATATTTCCACGCCTCGCGCCAATGGATGGAAGACAGCGCGAGAAACAGCGACGGCGGCCCGCCGTCCGACCCGAACCGGTTCTCCACGGCGAAGCCGGAGGCGCTCGCCACCGCCACTACGTCGGGCCCGGGCGGCGCGAAGCGCTGCTCCAGCACATGGTCACGGCTGACATAATGATGGACGCCGTCCGCGAGGCCCGCGATGCGCCCGGCGATCAAATAGGCTTCGGTGGGGTGCAGATTGCCGCTGGAGGGATTGCAGCGCAACGCCCAGCGATCGGGGCCAAGCTGCTTCCAGGCGGCAAGGCCGAAGGAGAGTTCGAGCAGCAGGGCGACGCCGGCGAGGTCCAGCGGCGCCGGCGCGACGCCGCCCGACATCATCTGCGCAAAGGAGACATCGAGACTTTCCGCCGCCAGGGGCAAGGCGGTGCGCGGTGCGCCCTCATACTCGCGGAACGGATTGGGCTGCATGTCCCAATCCAGCGTTTCGGGACCGGCGGCGTAGCCCTTCAGGCCGTGCTTGGTGCGGGCGTGATAGGCCAGCGCCGCCTCGAAGGGACGCGCGGGGGGCAGCAGCGCGTTCATGGTCAGGATGCCTTCCGTTCACCGGGATCGGGACAGGGATGGGCCTCGCCGGGATGGGAGCAGCCTTCCAGGGGCCGCGCCCCCGGCGCGACTGGTCCCAGAAGCGAGGTGACAGGCTCGCGGTCGAAGCCGGCGCAGCGCACGCCCTCCACCTCCACCAGGGGGCGACGGATGAGCAGCGGCTCCGCCAACATCAGCGCGATGGCCGCCTCGGCTTCCATCGCCTCGGGCTTCACCTCGCCCGACTTCACCTTCGGCGCCGCCGGATTGAACCAGGTGGCGACCGGCGTCGCACCGAAGAAGGCCTTCAGGCGCTCGGCCGTCCACGGCTCGGTCAGCAGGCTGCGGACATCCAGCGTGTGGCCGGCATTGGCGAGAGCGAGCTTCTGCCGGGCGTTGGTGCCGCAGCCCGGCTTCTCCCAGAAGGTGACGTGAGCCACGTCCGCCTACTTCATCACGGAAAGCTGCACGAGCTGCGCGCCACCGTCGCGGCCGAGCACCGTATCCACCTTCTTGCGCACGCTTTCCAGCGTCAGCGGCTTGACCACCGCGCCATGGGCGCCGGCCTTGAGCCCGCTCACCGCCACCGCCTCTTCCGACTTGTCGGTGACGATGAGGATGCGCACGCCGGGAAACTTCGTCTTCATCTCGCCGATGAGCGCATCGCCGCGCGCCTTCAGCAGGCCGACGCCGAGCAGGATCACGTGCGGCATCAGCCAGCCCTGACCCTTCTCGTAAGCTTCCTCCGGGGTGGCGAGCTCGTGGGTCTCGATCTCGTCGTGCAGCATGAACTGGAGCGCCGCGCGGGTGATCTCGTCCTCGTCCACCACGAAGACACGCCGCTGGTCCACCGCCTTGGACGTCTCAACGCCGATCTGCATCTGTCGCCTCGCTCATTGCTTGCGTTTATCGCGCGCCGATCCCCGTCGTCGGCGCGGCCCGCCTGCTGCGATGGACCGGGTTTGGAAACACGGCCGTCCGCGCGCGAGCGGGCTGTTTAACCGTCAAGCAAGTTCCGTTCCTCGCCGGCAACGACAGTATTCGTCGGGGTTGCTCGGGCGCCGGCGCCTAGAGCGGACAGGGTGTGTTCCAATCCCGACACACGACCCGCACCTGTCAGGTTCGACACACCATCCGAAAGGCCAAGCCAGGCCCCCGAAAACCCCCGGAATTTGATTGAGATCAAAGACCTGCGCGGCGTCGGGCCGACTGGCACGCTGGTTGCTGGTGTCATGGCGCAACAGCGAGTGAGGGCTGAGTGCACGCCTAGGCCGGCTGCCAGCGATGCGCTCCTTCCCGTAACCCGCGGGGCGTTTCCGATCGATATTGCTGACGAGAGAAACGGCCTCGCGCCACGTCGCGCG
>JAYSCE010000556.1:0-2772 GCA_041915035.1 Xanthobacter sp. | reverse complement strand
GGGCGCGTTTCCAGCATCCCCCGGCGCGTCCGGGGGATGACCATTCCCCGGAAGGGGCGACCGGCCGTCCGTGGCCGCCGCCGGCGCCCGCCGCCGGCGCGGGCGGCGCCGTCACCTTCGGCCGGGCGCCGGGGCGCAGGCGCTCGCGCAGGCCCTGGAACATCACGTAGAGCGGCGGGATGACGAAGATGCCGAGGAAGGAGGCGGCGATCATGCCGCCGAACACCGGCGTGCCCACGTTCTGGCGCGCCATCTGCGCCGCGCCGGTGGCCACCACGAGCGGGAACAGGCCGAGGATGAAGGCCAGCGACGTCATCATCACCGGCCGGAACCGCAGGCGCGAGCCCTCGGTGGCGGCGGCGAGCAGGTCCTCGCCATGCCCGCGCCGCTCCTTGGCGAACTCGACGATGAGGATGCCGTTCTTCGCCGCAAGGCCGATGAGCACGATCATGCCGATCTGGCCGTAGAGGTCGAGGGTGAGATGTCCGATGACGATGGCCGCATAGGCGCCGAGCATGCCCACCGTGACGGAGAGCAGCACCGGCACCGGGATGGACCAGCTTTCATAGAGCGCCACCAGGAACAGGAAGGCGAACAGCACGGCGAAGGCGAGGATGATGCCTGTCTTGCCCTCCGCCTTCTTCTCCTGGAACGAGGTGTCCGTCCACGCGCCGGAGAAGCCCTGCGGCAGGGTCTTGGCCGCCACCGCGTCCATGGCGGCGAGGGCCTGGCCGGAGGAGACGCCGGGCGCCGGATTGCCCTGCACCGTCACAGCGCGCTTGTTGTTGTAGCGGATGAGCGCCGGCGGGCCGACCTCCACCCGCACCTCCACGATGGAGCGGAGCGGGATCATCTCGCCTTTGTTGTTGCGCACATGGATGCGGTAGATGTCCTCCACATCCTTGCGGTCCTCGCCCTCCGCCTGCACCTGCACCTGCCAGGTGCGGCCGTAGAGGTTCATGTCGTTCACGTACATGCCGCCCAGCGACGTCTGCAGCGCGGTGAACACGCTGTCGAGCGGCACGCCCAGCACCTGCGCCTTGTCGCGGTCGATGTCGAGCTGGAGCGAGGGGTTGGTGGCGGAATAGGTGGAGAACACGCGGGTGAGCTGCGGGTCCTGATTGGCGGCGATGAGGAGGCCGCGCAGCACCTGCGCCAGCACCTTCGGGTCGCCCGCGCGCAGGTCCTGCAGAACGAAGGAGAAGCCGCCGCCGGAGCCGAGGCCGACGATGGGCGGCGGGCCGAGCGGCACCACCGTGCCGCCGGGGATCATCCGCATCTTTTCGCCGAGGCGGGCGATCACCGCGTTGGCGCTCTCGTCCTTGCCCTTGCGCTCCTCGAACGGCTTCATGGTGACGACGATGAAGGCGGCGTTGGGCTGGGAATAACTGTCGATGAAGTTGAGGCCGATGACGGAGGTGTAGTCCTCCACCGTGTGCTCTTCCTTGAGCAGCGCCTCGGCCTTGCGGATCACCTCCGTGGTGCGGCCCACCGAGGCGCCGCCGGGCAGTTGCACGATGACGAAGAAGGCGCCCTGGTCGTCCTCGGGGAGGAAGCCCGTGGGCGTCAGCTTCGCCAGGGCGAAGATGCCGCCCGAGGCGACGAACACGCAGACGAGGCCGATGAGCGAGAAGCGCACGAGGCGCGCCACCACCGATCCGTAGGCGTCGCGCACCTTGTCGATGGCCCGCATGACATAGCCGATCGGCCCTTTCTTCGGCCCGTGCGAGGGCTTCAGGAGGATGCCGCACAGGGCCGGCGAGAGGGTCAGCGCGTTGATGGCCGAGAGGAACATGGCCACCGCCACCGTGATGGCGAACTGGCGGAACAATTCGCCCGAAATGCCGGGGATGAAGGCCACCGGCACGAACACGGAGAGCAGAACCAGGGTGATGGCGATGATGGGCGCGGTGATCTCCGCCATGGCCTTCTTTGTGGCGTCGGCGGGGGAAAGCTCGGGGTGCTCCTCCATCACCCGCTCGACGTTCTCCACCACCACGATGGCGTCGTCCACCACGATGCCGATGGCGAGCACGATGGCGAGCAGCGACACGGTGTTGGCCGAATAGCCGATGGCGTTCAGCACGATGAAGGTGCCGATGAGGCTCACCGGCACGGCGAGCGTCGGGATAAGGGTGGCGCGGAAGGAGCCGAGGAAGAGATAGACCACCAGCACCACGAGGATGAACGCCTCGATCAGCGTCTTCTCCACCTCGTGCATGGTGTCGGTGACGAACACGGTGGGGTCGTAGGTGACCTTCCAGGCGAGATCCTCGGGGAAGGCCTTCGCCAGCTCGTCCATGCGCTTGCGCACGGCGTCGATGGTGGTGATGGCGTTGGCGCCGGGCGACTGGTAGAGCGCCAGCACCGCCGAGGGGCCGCCGTTGAACAGGGTCTCGCGGTCGAGGTTCGCCGCCCCCATCTCGAGCCGGGCCACGTCGCCGAGCCGCAGCACCGAGCCGTCGTCGTTGGTGCGCAGCACGATGTTCTCGAACTCCGCGACGCTGGAGAGCCGGCCCTTGGTGCGCAGGTTCAGCTGCAATTGCTGGTCATCCGCCACCGGGCGGGCGCCGAGGCGGCCCACGGCGGCCTGGATGTTCTGCGAGCCGATGGCCTTGACGATGTCTTCGGCGGTGAGGCCGAGTCCGGTGAGGCGGTCGGTCTTCACCCAGGCGCGCATGGCATAGTCCTGCGGGCCCCACAGGGCCGCATCGCCGACGCCGGGGATGCTCTTCAATTCGTCGAGGACGTTTATGGTGACGTAAGAGGAGA
>JAYSCE010000555.1:0-2786 GCA_041915035.1 Xanthobacter sp. | reverse complement strand
CAGCGCGGCGAGCTTCCCATAGATTGCGTCCGGCCCGCCCTTCAAATGCTCGATGCTCACGGTGGGCGCGATGCGCTCCAGCTGCGAGACGGGCGTGTCGCGGGTGGGCGAGGTGATGATGAGGTCCGGCTTCGCCGCAGCCACCGCCTCGATGTCGATGGCGTTGGCGCCGATGAAGGCGATGGGCGCGGTGTCGAAATCCACGCCGGTCAGCAGCTTTCCCGCCCGCAGGAACCGCGTGCCGTCCGGCCGCACCCGGCCGTGGCTCGCCACCGGGACGACGCCGAGTTCGATCAGCGGCAATGTGATGTCGAGGTCGTGCAGGGAGACGATGCGTTGCGGGCGCGCCGGCACCTCCACCGTCCGCCCGAGGTCGTCGTTGAACGGGCGGGTCTGCGCGTGGGCGGCCCCCGAATGGAGGGCGAAGGCGAGCGCGAGGGCCGCGAGGCGGAAGAAGGAACAGCGGGGCAGGGCGATCATGGGTTCATTCCGGTCATATCTGGTCGCGCCGCCGCCACAGCAGGAAGAGGAAGAGGGGCACGCCGGCCAGCGTCATCACGATGCCGGCGGGGATCTGCAGCGGGGCGAACAGGAGACGGCCGGCCGTGTCCGCGCCCAGCACCAGCGCCGCGCCGAGGAGCCCGCTGGCGGCGAGCACGGCAGCTTGCCCGCCCCCCACCACCAGCCGCGCCATGTGCGGGGCGATGAGGCCGACGAAGCCGAGGCTGCCGACGCAGGACACCGCGGCCGCCGTCATCAGCACCGGGGCCGCTAGTCCCAGCGCGCCGGTGAGCCGCAGCCGCACGCCGAGCCCGATGGCTGCTGCATCCCCCAGCAGTGCCGCATCGGCGGCCCGGGCGGTGGCGAACAGCGCGACCGCCCCCAGCGCGCCCCAGATGGCGAGGGCGGGGATGAGCGTCCACTCAGCGGCATGAAGGCTGCCTGCGAGCCAGACGAGGGCGGTCTCCACATCGTTGATGTCGGCCGTGGTGATGAAGACGAGCAGCGCCGAGGCCAGCAGCCATGACACGCCGATGCCCACCAGCACGAAGCGCACGCCCGACAGGTCGCGGGCGATGAGCACCACGGCGAGGGCCACCGCGAGCCCGCCCGCCATGCCCACCGGCAGCCGCCACGCCGCCCCGAGGGCCGGAAAGACGAGGATGAGCACGAGGACGGCAAGGCTCGCCCCCTCCTTCACCCCGACGAGCCCGGGATCGGCGAGGCCGTTGCGCGTCAGTGCCTGCAAGGCGGCGCCGGAGAGGCCCAGCATGGCGCCGGCAACGAGCGCCAGCACCACCCGTGGCAGCCGCACGCCGGTGACCACGTGGGCCACCTCCGGCGGCACGTCGCCGCCCGTGAGGGCGGCGATCACGGCGCGCAGGGGAACAGGCAGGCTGCCGGAGGCGAGGGCGAAGGCCCCCCCAGCGCAGATCAGCGCGACGAGCGCCGCCGCCACCCCCGCCGCGCGGGGCCGCAGGCGCAGGCTCAGGGGGCCGGTGCCGAGCCGCCGGTAGCCCGCCGCGCGGGCAACCGTGTTCATGGCTGCCGCCGTGCCGCGAGGGCGATGAAGACGGGAACGCCCACAAGCGCCGTCACGATGCCTGTCGCCAGTTCCCGGGGCGCGAACAGGCTGCGCGCGGCGAGGTCCGCCGCCACCAGCAGCGCCGCGCCGGCCAGCGCGCTCAGGGGCAGCACGACCCGCATGTCCCGCACGCCAAGCGCCTTGACGGCATGAGGCACCACCAGCCCGACGAAGCCGATGGGTCCGGCCAGCGAGACGGCCGCGCCGCAGAGCAGCCCGGCGGCGACGAGCGCCATGAGACGGGTGCGCGCTACGGGAATGCCCAACCCCGCCGCCACCTGATCCCCCATGGCCAAGGCATCGAGCCGGCCGGCGAGCACCAGCGCGAGCGCGAGGCCGGCCAAGGCGGGCGGCAAGGCGGCCAACAGCGCGCCATAGCTGAGGCCGGACAGGTCTCCGGCGAGCCACAGGCGCACGGTCGCGAGCGTCTGGTCGTCCAGCAGCAACTGGGCGGAGGTGAGGGCCGCGGCGAAGGCGGAGAAGGCGACCCCGCAAAGCGTCACCTTCAGCGGCGTCATGCCGGTGCGCCCCAGCGCGGCCGCGCCAAGCACCAGCGCACACAGGAGCATCGCGCCGAGGCCGGCCACCAGCGGCCGCGCGGCGGCGAGCGCCGGAGCCGGCAGGAGCGGCCCGAGGAACGAGGAGAGCGTGAGCGTCGTCACCACGGCCAGCGCCGCTCCGGCGTTCAGCCCCAGGACGTGCGGCTCGCCTAGCGGATTGCGGGTGACGGACTGGATGAGCGCGCCGGTGAGGCCGAGCCCCGCCCCCACCACCAGAGCCGCGAGGAGCCGCAGCAGGCGCAGCTCGACGATGACGTTGTGGTCGAAGCTGTCGGCATCGAAGGCGATCAGCGCACGCACCACTACCTCCGGCGCGATGGCCCGCGCTCCGAAGCCGAGATGGGCGACGGCGAGCGCTGCAAGCAGCAGCGCCAGGCCCGAGGCGGCGAGGATGGGGCGTGCGATCCGGCTTCGGGGCCGGGGGAGGGGATGGCCGGCCACCGCGAGGCTCACGCGCCCACTCCCGGCGCCGCGCCGAGGGGAATGAACACCGGCTTGCCGGTGCGCGGATGGACGAGCGCCTCCACCGCCACGCCGAAGATGTCGGCAATGTCCGCGGCGGCGAGAATCTGTCCCTCCCCGGCGACAGCGCGGATGCGCCCGTCCTTCAGGCAGAGCACGGTGTCGGCATAAGAGAGGGC
>JAYSCE010000554.1:0-2790 GCA_041915035.1 Xanthobacter sp. | reverse complement strand
CCTATATCTCCTTGCCGATGTATTCGGCGAGCATCGACGAGCGAATGCGGCTCATCGCCGGCAAGTGCACGTCCTGCAGCACGCTCAACTATCCACCCCGTCAAGTCTGCACCCATTGCGGCGGAACCGGGTTCACACCGCAGCCGCTTTCCGGCTCCGGGCGCGTCTACACCTTTACCGTCATCGCTCGCGGCGGTGCTCCGGCGGAGTTCGATCAGCAGCAGACCCTGACCGGCGAAATCATGGTGGGGGTCGTCGAGCTGGATGAGGGTCCGCGGGTCGTAGGTCAGATCGTGGACGCTTCCGCCGGCGGGCTTGATATCGGCACGCGGGTGCATGGCGTGGTGCGCCGGCTCTACGACCAGGAAGGCATCATCCGCTACGGCGTGAAGTTCCAGCCGGAGGCCGACCATGGCTGAGGCGGCCCGCACCGTCGCCGTGGTGGGCTGCGGCACCATGGGCATCGGCATTGCCATCGTCGCCGCGCGCGGCGGCTGGCGTACCCTCCTGCACGATGCCGATACGGGCCGCATCGGCCGCGCCCGCGACGATGCGGCCGCCTTTCTTGCCCGATCGGTCAAGCTCGGACGGATGCGCGAGGCAGACGCTGCTGCGGCGCTGGATCGCCTGCTGCCGGCGCCGGTGGCGGAAGATCTCGCGGCGGCTGACCTCGTTATCGAGGCGGTGTTCGAGGACGAGCAGGTGAAGGCCGGCCTCACCCGAATGCTGGATGCCGTGTGTCCCGAGGAGACCGTCCTCGCCACCAACACCTCGACCCTCTCGGTGACGCGCCTCGGCGCCGCGGGCCGGCGGCCGGAACGCTTCGTCGGCATGCATTTCTGCCTGCCGGCGCAGCTCATGAAGCTGGTGGAGGTGACCCGCGGCCTGCGGACGTCGGATGCCGCATTCGCCACTGCCTGGGATTTCTGCGTCTCAACCGGCCAGGTCCCGGTGGAGACGAAGGACACGCCCGGCTTCATCCTCAACCACTTCGTCATTCCGCTGAACAACCGCGCGATCCGCATGGTGGAGGAGCAGGTGGCCAGCCCGACCGACATCGATCGGGCGGTGAAGAGCGCCTACGGGCATCCGCTCGGTCCGCTGGAGCTGGTGGATCTGGTGGGCCTCGATACGCAGGAGCGGCTCTGCGACGCCTTTTACCCCGTGGCCCACGACCCCGAGCTCTCCTGCCCGAGCCTGGTGCGCCAGATGGTGGCTGCCGGGTGGCTCGGGAAGAAGGCGGGACGCGGCTTCTACACCTACCAGAACGACAAGACCTTCGGAGCGTGACGGCGATGCAGGCGCGCATACTTTCCCATGGTGCCAGCCGCTCGTTTCCGGCCGGCGATGCATTTCTCGACCAGCACACTCCGGATGGGGACGTGCTGGTCGTCGTCGGTGAGCGGGCCGACGCGGCGCTGGCCTGGATCGATCTTTCCGCCCAGGCCGCGGTCGCGGTCGAGCTGAACGGGTCGTGCCTCGGCGCCTTGACCGGCGAGGGGATCGGCGCGGAGGGAGGCACCGTGGTGGGCTTTGCCCGGCACCGCACCGGCACCGGCGCGCCCACCCGGACAATCGAGATCGTGACCCAGCCGCAGACCTGCGGCGAGGCTCTGGCGCGCGTCACGGCGGTGTTCGAGGCCGCCGGGTTCGTGGTGGTGACCTGCGCCGACCGCGACGGCCGCATCCTCGATCGGCTGATGCGGCCCTATTTCAACCGCGCGCTGGAGGCGCTCGACCTCGGGCTCGCGCCCGCCGAGGCGCTCGACCGCACGCTGCGGCTTGGCCTCGGCTACCCGCGCGGACCGCTTGAAATCCTGTCGGAAACCGGGCTGGCCGAGCATTTCCAGGTGTCGTCACGCCTTCATGCTGCCCTCGGCGAGCGAGCCTACCTACCGGCGCGCCGGGCCCGCGTCGCGGCCGAGCGCGCCGCCGGGCAGGACAAGGAGCCCCACCAATGATCACGCCGCACACGCCCGACCGCGAGCCGCCCCGCGACTATGTCGCGGAAGGCTGGTGGAGCAACCGCACCCTCATCGACGTTTTCGACGCGGTGGTGGCGCGCACGCCGGACAAGACCGCCGTGGTCGCTCCGGGCGGCGTGCGCCTTTCCTATGGTGCGCTCGCCGCGCAGGTGAACCGCGTCGCCGGCAACCTCGCCGCGGCCGGGGTCGGCAAGGGCACCGTGGTCTCGGTCCAGCTGCCCAATTGCGCGGAATTCGTGGTGGTGCATCTCGCCGCCACCCGGCTCGGCGCCATCACCAATCCGCTGCTTCCCAACTACCGGGCGAAAGAGCTCGAATACACTCTGAAGTTCGCGCGCTCGCAGGTGGCTGTAATCTGCGGCACGCACCGCGGCTTCGACTTCGCCGAGATGTATCTGGAGCTCAGGCCGAAGCTGCCTGACCTGAAGGCAATCTACGTGGTGGGCGGTGACGGAAGGAACGGCCTGAGCGGCTTTGACGCGCTCCTGGCCGATGCGCCGCCGGTTCCTGAAACGGCGCACCGGGGCGACGACATCTCGGCGCTGATCTTCACCTCGGGCACGGAGGCGGCCCCCAAGGGCGTGATCCACTCGCACAACTCCATGATGTACGCGACCGCGCAGATGGCGCGCGTCGTGGGCCTCACCGCGGACGACGTGGTCTGGATGCCTTCGCCGATCAGCCACGGTACCGGGTTCACCTGGGGCGTGCGGCAGGCGATCTCGCTCGGCGCCACGCTCGTTCTTCAGGACATCTGGGACGCGGAGGAGGCCCTGCGGCTGATCGAGGCAGAGCGATGCTCCTT
>JAYSCE010000553.1:0-2810 GCA_041915035.1 Xanthobacter sp. | reverse complement strand
CGACCACACGGTCGCGGGCGAGGGGGGAGAGGGTGTCGCAGACGTGGGCGATGATGGCGCCGAGGTCCACCTTGGTCTGCGGCTGAACGTGGGCGTTCAGTTCGATGCGCGAGAGCGAGAGCAGATCGTCGATGAGGCGCGACATGCGCCTGGCCTGCGCCGACATGATGGCGAGGAAGCGCTCGCGGGCCGGCGTGTCGTTGCGCGCCGGGCCCTGCAGCGTCTCGATGAAACCTGAGAGGGACGCCAGCGGCGTGCGCAGCTCGTGGCTGGCATTGGCCACGAAGTCCGCCCGCATCTGCTCCACCCGGCGCTGCTGGGTGAGGTCGCGGAAGGTCAGCAGCACCGCGTCCGGCGCGCGCTCGGGGGAGACGTGCAGCCGGAGCGGCACCACATGGGCCTCCAGCCAGCGGTCGAGGGGGATGCGCTCGGCGAACTCTACCCGCCGCGGCACGCCGTCCGCCGCCGCCGCGCGCACCGCGTCCAGCACCTCCGGCACGCGCACCACGAAGGAGAGGGGATCGCCCACCCGCGTCGGGCCGAGCGCCAGGGCGACCCGCTGGTTGGCGGTGATGATGTTGCCGGCGGCGGAGAGCAGCAGCGCCGGCTCGGGCAGCGCCGCCACCACCGCGCAGGCCTGGGAATCCCGCGACGGGGGCGGCTGCGGCGGGGGCAGGGGCGTCACCACGGGAAGCGGCGCCGGCGGCGCCGTCCGCAGCGACAGCCAGAGCGCCACCAGGAGCGAAGCCAGCAGGATCGCCAGCAGCGGATCGACCACGCCGGCGGCGGCGCCGCCGATGACCGCCGCGGCGATGGCGCCCACCAGCGCGAGGCTCCGCCGCCCGCTCCGGCCACCCGGCGTGGAGGAAACGGTCGGGCCTTGAGCCGCCGCCGGCGGGGGAGCAGCGGGGGCGGGACGGGGAGGAACGAGGGGCGCGGCCACGGGCGGGGAGGCTGCCGTCGCGCCTGCAATCGCAGGGGCGGGTTCCGGGATAGCCATGGCGACGGGGGCGGGGCCGGCTTCGGGCAGGCGGCTGGTCGTCGGCGTCGCCGCCGGCAGGGACATCGCGGGCAGGGACGCCGCAAGGCTGGAAGGCGCAGGCAGGGGCGCGACAGGATCTGGCGTCAGCACCGGCGTTTCGGCCATCTGCGCACGCCGCTCGGCCGCGCGCGCCGCGCGCGCGGGCTTGCCCGGCTCACGCTTTTCCGGCTCGCGTGCGCCGGCCTCGCGACCGTCAGCCTCGCGACCCTCCTGGGCTGGCCCTTCCGGCATCATTCTGGCGCGCCCTCCTTTTCGCGTCATCCTACACGGCCTCGCTGCTTCTTCCCGGCGCATTTCGCGGCCGCCTGTCCACCCGTCCGCCTGTGGCGAATCGCCCCGGCCCGGCAGCCTTTGGTTGGGGTGTGATGCTCGCGCCCCTCCAAGAAGGCATTACGACAACCAACCCTCCGGATATTTGATCGAGCGCGATTTTCGCCAGTCCTGCGCCACCTGCCCACGCGGGTGGGTTGCGTCGACGGCCAGGGTCGCGTCTGCTGCGCCATACCGTTGCATCAGGTGCCTCTGGGGCATTCCGTCAGGGGTTTGGAAAGGCATGTCGAGCGGACATGCCATTGCCCAACGGTCAGGTCCATCTGTTATGACTGGCCGGGGGCGGAGGAGTTGACGATGGGTCATGATTGCCGGCGCCAAGCGGGCGGATGCGGCCGCCGCCGTGCCGTCGCGAGTCTTTCAGTGCCGGTATTCACCCTTGCGGCCGGGGTGATGGCCCTGTCCCTGCTGCCGCCGGTCTCCCCGGCCCGCGCTGATCCCGTGCCCCTGCCCAGCGCCGACTTCGCCCTGAAAGCGGACCTCAAGCGCGGCGGCACCGTCGACATCGCCCACAGCGAGGGCCGCATGCGGGTGGAGATCCAGAAGCCGAACATCCCCGGCAGCATGGTGGGCATCATCGACCTGAAGGCGCGCAGCATGGTGGTGCGCACGCCCAACCTGCCCAACATGGCGGTGGAGATCGAGCTGCCGCCGGAATACGTGCTCGGCGCCCTCTCCGGCACCGGCCTCAGGGTGGGCGAGGACACGGTGGCGGGGGAGGCCTGCGACGTGTGGAAGGTCGATCCGCAGATGAAATCGGTGCTCGGCCCCACCACCGCCTGCATCACGCCGGACGGCATCGCCCTGCGCACGGTGGTGGAGATCAAGGGCACGAAGCACACGGTGTTCGAGGCGACATCCCTCTCGCGCGCGCCGCAGGACCAGAAGCAGTTCCAGTTGCCGCCCGGGATACAGGTGATGAAGGTGCCCAAGGGCAAGATCGGCGCGGCCCTCGGCATTCCCGGCCTCGGCGGGCCGGCGGAAACGCCCCAGACGCCCCCCGCCCCATCGCCCGCGAAGCCCTGAGGGGGCTCTACGCGAACGTCATCGCCACGGGGACGTGATCGGACGGCTTGTCCCAGCCGCGCGCGTCCTTCAGCACGGTCATGGCGCGGGCTGCGGGCGCAAGGCCTTCAGACGCCCACACATGATCGAGGCGGCGGCCGCGATCGTTCGCCGTGTAGTCGGGCGAGCGGTAGCTCCACCAGGTGAAGAGCTTCTCCTGCGGCGGCACGAAGCGGCGCATCACGTCCACCCACGGGCCGGACGCCTGGAACGCGGCAAGCCGCTCCACCTCGACCGGGGTGTGGCTGACCACGGTGAGCAGCTGCTTGTGGTTCCACACGTCGGTTTCGAGCGGGGCGATGTTGAAGTCGCCGACCACGATGGCGTGCGCGCCGCCGGCGGCATGGGCCTTCAGCGGTGCCCAGGTGGTGAT
>JAYSCE010000552.1:0-2819 GCA_041915035.1 Xanthobacter sp. | reverse complement strand
CGGCGTCGCGAAGATCCTGAAACGCGTCGAGGAGAACGACGTTCCCTCGTGGCTCTGGCGCTCGGTCCCCGACGAGAAGGCGCTGGCCAAGCTCCCCGAAGCCGAGCGCTATGGCTCGGAGACCGATTCCCGCCAGGTGTTCGAGCGGCTTGCCGGCACCTGGACCTACTGGGGCTGGAAGGGCAAGTACTTCAACACCGAGGAAGACGCGCGCGCCTTCTTCGATGAGCTCTGCTTCATGCTGGCGACCCAGCGCGTCGCGCCCAACTCCCCGCAGTGGTTCAACACGGGCCTGCACTGGGCCTACGGCATCGACGGCCCCGGCCAGGGCCACTTCTATGTCGATCCGTTCACCCACAAGCTCGTGCAGTCCAAGTCCGCCTACGAGCATCCGCAGCCGCATGCCTGCTTCATCCAGTCGGTGACCGACGACCTCGTCAACGACGGCGGCATCATGGACCTGTGGGTGCGCGAGGCGCGCCTGTTCAAGTACGGCTCCGGCACCGGCTCGAACTTCTCCGCGCTGCGTGGCGAAGGCGAGCGCCTGTCCGGCGGCGGCCGCTCGTCCGGCCTCATGAGCTTCCTCAAGATCGGCGACCGGGCTGCCGGCGCCATTAAGTCCGGCGGCACCACCCGCCGCGCCGCCAAGATGGTGGTGGTCGACGCCGACCATCCGGATATCGAGGCCTATGTGGACTGGAAGGTGATCGAGGAGCAGAAGGTCGCTTCCCTCGTCACCGGCTCCAAGCTCAATGCCAAGCATCTCAAGGCCGTGCTCAAGGCCTGCGTGAATTGCGAAGGCAATGGCGACGACTGCTTCGACCCGGAGAAGAACCCGGCGCTGAAGCGCGAGATCAAGGCCGCCCGCAAGGCCGCGGTGGCGGATGCCGCCATCCGCCGGGTGATCCAGTACGCCCGCCAGGGCTACAAGGACATCGACGTCGCCATCTACGACACCGATTGGGACGGCGAGGCTTACATCACCGTCGCCGGCCAGAACTCCAACAATTCCGTGCGCGTCACCGACGACTTCCTGCGCGCGGTCGAGGCTGACGAGGACTGGAAGCTCATCCGTCGCACCGACGGCAAGGTGGCGAAGACCGTCAAGGCCCGCGAGCTGTGGGAGAAGATCGGCTCCGCCGCCTGGCACTGCGCCGATCCCGGCATCCAGTTCCACACCACGGTGAACGACTGGCACACCTGCCCGGCGGCCGGCGAGATCCGCGCCTCCAACCCGTGCTCGGAATACATGTTCCTCGACGACACGGCCTGCAACCTCGCCTCGCTGAACCTGCTGCAGTTCCGCGACGCCGAGAAGCGCTTCGACGTGGAGAGCTACGAGCACGCCGTGCGGCTGTGGACCGTGGTGCTGGAAATCTCGGTGCTGATGGCGCAGTTCCCCTCGCGCCGCATCGCTGAGCTCTCCTACGAATATCGCACGCTGGGCCTCGGCTACGCCAACATCGGCGGCCTGCTCATGTCGAGCGGCATTTCCTATGACTCGGCCCAGGGCCGCGCCATCTGCGGCGCGCTCTCGGCCATCATGACCGGCGTGTGCTACGCCACCTCCGCCGAGATGGCGAAGGAGCTGGGCACGTTCCCGGCCTATTCGGGCAATGCCCAGTCCATGCTGCGGGTTATCCGCAACCACCGCCGCGCTGCCCACGGCATCGCCGAGGGCTATGAGGGCCTGTCCATCGCCCCGGTGCCGCTGGATCACCTGTCCTGCCCGGACACCCGCCTCGTCGCCCACGCCACGGCGGCCTGGGACAAGGCGCTGGAGCTGGGCGAGAAGCACGGCTACCGCAACGCGCAGGTCACCGTGATCGCCCCCACCGGCACCATCGGCCTGGTGATGGATTGCGACACCACCGGCATCGAGCCCGACTTCGCGCTGGTGAAGTTCAAGAAGCTGGCCGGCGGCGGCTACTTCAAGATCATCAACCGCGCCGTGCCCGAGGCGCTGCGCACCCTCGGCTACAAGGAAGCCGAGATCGCCGAGATCGAGGCCTATGCGGTGGGCCACGGCTCGCTCGCCAACGCGCCGGCCATCAACCACGGCTCGCTGCGCGCCAAGGGCTTCGACGACGCGGCCATCGAGAAGGCCGAGGCCGCGGTGAAGACCGCGTTCGACATCAAGTTCGCCTTCAACCGCTGGACCTTCGGCGAGGAATTCCTCGCCAGCGCCCTGAAAGTGCCGGCGGCCCAGCTCGCCGACCCGAAGTTTGACCTGCTCGCCTTCCTCGGCTTCTCCAAGGCCGACATCGATGCCGCGAACGTCCACGTCTGCGGAGCGATGACGCTGGAGGGCGCGCCCTTCCTGAAGGCCCAGCACCTGCCGGTGTTCGACTGCGCCTCGCCGTGCGGCCGCATCGGCAAGCGCTACCTCTCGGTGGAGAGCCACATCCGCATGATGGCGGCGGCGCAGCCCTTCATCACGGGCGCCATCTCCAAGACCATCAACATGCCCAACGACGCCAGCGTCGAGGATTGCAAGGCGGCGTACCTGCTGTCCTGGCGCCTCGCGCTGAAGGCCAACGCGCTCTATCGCGACGGCTCCAAGCTCTCCCAGCCCCTCAACGCCCAGCTGGTTGCGGACGACGAGGAGGAGGACGACGCGCTGGAGGCGGTGCTCGCCCAGCCCAACGCGGCCCGCACCGCATCGGTCACCGAGAAGATCGTCGAGCGGGTGGTGGAGCGCATCGTCGAGCACCGCGTGCGCGAGCGGGAGAAGATGCCCGACCGCCGCAAGGGCTACACCCAGAAGGCGGTGGTGGGCGGCCACAAGGTCTACCTGCGCACCGGCGAATATGATGACG
>JAYSCE010000551.1:0-2824 GCA_041915035.1 Xanthobacter sp. | reverse complement strand
GCCAGCGGGACGCGCAGCCGGCGCGGTGACGTCCAAGGTCACCGCCGTGGCGCCCCCGCCCACCGCTAGGGTGAGGATGCGTTCGCCGACGGTGGCCAAATCGAGGCTATGGGCGAGAGCGATGCAGGCTCCGGCGGCTCCGGTGTCCCCGAGGTCGGGCCACAGGCCATCGAGCTCGCCGCCGAACTGCTTTGCCGCACGCGCGGCGAACTCGCCGGAACCGCCGGTGGCGAGCCGGACGCTTCCGCCGCTCGGCAGGACGCCCGCGAGAGCCTTCAGCGATTTGGCGTCGTCATCCACCCGCAGCTCGAGATCGTGGATGTGGGCTTCGCCATGACGGCGGAAGCGGCTGCCGAAGGTCTCCACGGTCACCGCCGCGTCGCCGACAATCGCCGCGATGCCGGGGCCAGCACCGACCACGAAGGCCGCGGCGCCCGCTGCCAAAGCGTGCTCGTAAGGCGCGTCAGCCGGCGCGGACGGCGCGTCCACCGCCACCGCAAGCGCCAGCCGGCCGGGATGAGCCGCCACATACTCCGCCGCCCCCAGAAGGGCCTGCAGCCCGGCCTGCCGGCTGCCGCGAAGTTCCACGGTGCGCACGGCCGCGGTTCCGAGCACCGCGGTGACAATAGTGGCGGCCGCCGGCTTCTCTTCGTAGGGCCAGGTGGTGGCGCCGACGAACAGCGCGCCCACGTCAGCCACCTGCGCCTCGCCGCCCGCCATCGCAGCACGGGCCGCGGCGATGGCCAGCGTCAACGGGTCCTCGTCGAAGGCGCAGAAGGCCTTGCGGCGCAAGCCCTTGGCCGAGCAGGAGCCCCAAGCTTCGCGATAGGCCTGTGCCGACAGGCGCAGCGTGGGGAATGCAACTCCGTAGCTCTGGATCGAAATCATCAGTGGTACGCCTTCAGGATGTGGACGGCGACGCTGCCGCCGGAGCCGCCGACATTGTGGGCGAGGCCATAGGCAGCCCCTGCCACCTGCCGGGCCGGATCGCGGGCCTGCCCCCGCAACTGGTTGAAGAGCTCATAGATCTGCCCGGTGCCGGTCGCGCCGATAGGGTGGCCCTTGCCGATGAGCCCGCCCGAGACATTCACCGGCCGTCGCCCGCCAAGCCGCGTCACGCCCTCGGCGATGAGCCGGCCGGCGTCCCTGGTCTCGCAGAAGCCGAGGTCGCCGTATGCCAGGATCTCGCCGATGGTGAAGCAGTCGTGGACCTCGGCGAGGTCGATTTCGTCCGGCGTGATGCCGGCCATTTCATAGGCCTGCCGGGCGGCCTTGCGCGCCGCCGGCAGTTCGCTCATGGAGGGTCGGTCGTGGATGGCGACATAGTCGGTCGCGCCCCCGCTGCCGACCACCTCCACCGGATTGTCGGTGAACGCCTTCGCCGTCTCCCAGTCGCACAGGATGGCGAAGGAGGCGCCGTCGGTCATGCCGCAGGCGTCGCTCAGGCAGAACGGGGCGGCGAGGTTCGGCGCCCGCATGGCCGCCTCCAGCTCCAGCGCCTTGCGGAACTGCGCCTTCGGATTGGCCACGGCGTGCCCGCGGTTCTTCACCGCGACGCCGGTGATGTCCTCCTTTCGGGTGCCGTGCTCATGCATGTGCCGGCGCGCCATCATGGCGTAGATGCCGGGGAAGTTGGTGCCCGCAAGCCGCTCCCACTCCACGTCGCCGCTGACGCCGAGCCACAGACGGTTGCGCTCGCGCGGGAGGTCCGACATCTTCTCGACGCCGCCCGCCACCGCGATGCGCGAGCGCCCGGAGGCGATGGCCGCCACCGCGTGGCGGAAGGCGAAGCCGGAGGAGGCACAGGCGTTCTCCACATGGGTCGCGGAGGCCCCGAGCATGCCGGCCGCCTCCACCATCAGCGGGGCGAAATTGCCGAGCTGCGAGCCGCCGGTGCCGAGATTGCCGACGAAGACCTCATCCACCTCCTGCGGCGAGAACCCTTTGTCGACACTGCGGTAGGCATCCTGAGCCGCGTCCGCGACCAGTTCCTTCAGGGTGCGCTCCGGAAACAGCCCGTAGGTGGTCTGCCCCGCGCCGATAACTGCAACCCGTCTCATCGTGCCTGTTCCTTCAATTTGTCGGCAAGCGTGCCTCTGCGTAGTTCAGCTCGAAGTATTCAGGGCGCCCGAGGAACCAGGGATCGCCCCAATTCTGACCGCCCCCGTCCACGTTCAAGGTTTCGCCCGTGATGAAGCCCGCCGCGTCCGAGCTGAGGTAGGCGATGGCTTCGGCGATGTCCCAGGCGCTCCCGGTGCGCAGCATGGGGTTGGCCTGGGAGAAGCTTGCGAGGGCTTCCCGCGGATAGCTGCCGAATCCTTCGGTGCGGATGGTGCCGGGCGCGACGCAGTTCACCCGGATATTCAGTGGCGCCCACTCCGTTGCCACGGTCTTGCTCAGGAAGACGACGCCGGCGCGCGCCGCGCACGTGTGCGCAACCTGGGGCATGCCACGCCAGATGGCGGCGACCACGTTCACGATGCAGCCAGGACGCGCGACCTCGCGCCAGTGCCGCGCCGCGGCCTGCATCATGTAGAAGGTGCCGTTCAAATTGGTGTCGACGACCGCATTCCAGCCCTTCGGCTTGATCTCGATTGTGGCCTGGGCGAACTGGCCACCGGCATTATTGACGAGGACATCGATCCCGCCATGCCGATCCACCACCTCCGCGAAGAGAGCCTCCACCGCTTCCGGGCTGCGGATCGACATGGGATGCGTCGAGACGTCAGCTCCGAGGTGGGTGAGGCAGGCTGCGGCACTGTCCAGCTTGCCTGGCTCGCGGCCACACAGGACGAGGCGCGCCCCGAGACGGCCGAGCAGGATC
>JAYSCE010000550.1:0-2832 GCA_041915035.1 Xanthobacter sp. | reverse complement strand
CAAGGCACCTTATGCAAAAATGCAGGGCTTTGTCATTCAGCTGCCGCACGGGGCGAAGCGAGGCCTTCGGCAACGGCGGTGAACAGGTCCCCCATCAGCGCGCGGATGTCGGCCTGGGCACTCGCAAACCCGCTGTTCCGCTCATAAACGGCCTCGTCCATGTAGAGGCTGCGGTTCAGCTCGATCTGCACCGCGTGCAGCCCGGCGGAGGGGTTTCCGTAATGCTCGGTGATGTAGCCGCCCGCATAGGGCTTGTTGCGCACCACCCGATAGCCGCGGGCGACGAGAGAGCGCTCGATGGCATCGGTGACCACTTCGCTGCAACTCGTGCCGTAGCGGTCGCCGATGACGAAATCCGCCCGTGCCACCTCGTCGCGCGCGGACGTCGAGGGCATCGAATGGCAATCCACCAGCACCGCCAGCCCCCATTCCCGCTGGATGCGCCCCACGAGGCGGCGCAAGGTCTGGTGGTAGGGCTTGTAATAGGTCTCGATGCGCTCCAGCGCCTCGTTCACGGCGAGCCGGCGCGGGTAAATCTCCTGCGCGTCACCCACCACCCGGGCGATGGTGCCGAGCCCGCCCGAGACGCGAATCGACCGCGTATTGGCGAACGGCGGCAGGCGGCCATCGAACATGCGCGGGTCGAGCTCGTAGGGTTCGCGATTGAGATCGAGGAAGGACCGGGGAAACAGCGCCCGCATCATCGGCGCGCCGAGCGCGACGCAGTCACTGAACAATTCGTCGACGAACGTATCTTCCGAGCGGCGCAGGGTTGCAAAGTCGAGACGGGTCTGCTCGACGAAGCTGCGCGGATAGATGCGGCCGGAATGCGGGGAGTTGAAGAGGAAGGGCGCGTGCGCCTCGTCCGGAGCGAGCACCTCGAAAGCGGGTTCAATGGTGTCGGCGAGGCAGGCAGTCATCAAGAACCCAGCACCTTGGAATAGTTCCGGAATTCACACCGGCGGGCGGCGGAATGATGGCCCGGCGGGACACCTTTTGGGAAGGGGTGGCGTGGCTTTCACTTCGAATTTACCCGAATGCGGCAGACAAGTCATATGAGCCCCCAAGCCTCGGCTGAAGCGGCGTGGCCAAGATCCTGCTCGCTGAAGACGACAACGACATGCGCCGCTTCCTCGTGAAGGCGCTGCAGAACGCGGGGTATGCCGTGGCGTCCTGCGACAACGGCCGCTCCGCCTACGAGCGCATGCGGGAGGAGCCGTTCGAACTGCTGCTCACCGACATCGTGATGCCCGAGATGGACGGCATCGAGCTGGCGCGCCGGGCGACCGAACTCGACCCGGACCTCAAGGTCATGTTCATCACCGGATTCGCAGCGGTCGCCCTCAATGCCGACGGCGAGGCGCCGAGCGAGGCCAAGGTGCTCTCCAAGCCCTTCCATCTGCGCGACCTCGTGAGCGAGGTGGGCAAGATGCTGGCGGCGGCCTGAGCCGTCATCCACAGGCCGGAACACTCTCACATACACCCGCCTTGCCTCCGGCGATCCGAGCCGATATAGAGGCGGCTCCTGCGAGGGGGCGCGTAGCTCAGCGGGAGAGCACTACGTTGACATCGTAGGGGTCACAGGTTCGATCCCTGTCGCGCCCACCATCCCTCACCTCATCATCCGGCGATTGATCCGTCCGGCGGCACCTGCCGTCCGGGCCATCATCGCTTCCGTCGCGCGGCGGCCATCCAGCGTGGCACCCGCTGCGTAAGAGGGCGGCGCCTGCGGGCGCATTGACGCGCCCCGGCCGAGGCGCCATCTCACCGGCAGCAGCCGAGGACCTGATGATCGACGCTCCCGCCTTTTCTCCCGATGCCACCCGTCTCCCCAAGGACCATCCGAAGGTCGCCTTCGGACGCATCGGCGTGCTCATCGTCAATCTCGGCACGCCGGAAGCAACGGACTACTGGTCAATGCGCGCCTATCTGAAGGAATTCCTCTGGGACCGGCGGGTGATCGAGGTGAACCGCGCGCTGTGGTGGTTCGTGCTCAACGCGATCATCCTCACCAAGCGCCCCGGTCCCAAGGGCCGCGACTATGCCAGCATCTGGAACAACGAGCGCAACGAAGGTCCGCTGAAGACCATCACCCGCGACCAGGCCGAAAAGCTCGCAGCCCATTTCGCCGGCATCGACGACCGCATCGTGGTGGATTTCGCCATGCGCTACGGCAAGCCGCCCATCGCCGAGCGCCTCGCCGCGCTTCAGGCGCAGGGGTGCGAGCGCATCCTGCTCGTGCCGCTCTATCCGCAATATGCTGCCGCCACCTCGGCCACCGTCTGCGACAAGGCCTTCGACGCGCTCAAGGAGATGCGCTGGCAGCCGACGCTGCGCGTCGCCCCGCCCTGGCACGACGATCCGGTCTATATCGATGCCGTGGCCAGCGACCTCAAGCGGCATCTGGCGGCGCTGGATTTCGAGCCCGAGGTGATCCTCGCCTCCTTCCACGGCGTGCCGAAGTCCTACCTCATGAAGGGCGACCCCTATCACTGCCAGTGCGCCAAGACCGCCCGCCTGCTGCGCACGCGCCTCGGCATGGACGAAAAGCGCTTCCGCCTCACCTTCCAATCCCGCTTCGGCCGCGAGGAATGGCTCAAGCCCTATACGGACGAGACGGTGAAGGCTCTGGCGACAAGCGGAGTGAAGCGGCTCGCCGTGTTCAACCCCGGCTTCGTCGCCGATTGCCTGGAGACGCTGGAGGAGATCGGGGTCGAGAACCGCGAGATCTTCGAGCACGCTGGCGGCGAGAAGTTCGCCGCCATCCCCTGCCTCAATGCCGGCGACGAGGGCATGCGGGTGCTGAAGACCGTGGTGGAGCGGGAGTTGCTG
>JAYSCE010000549.1:0-2858 GCA_041915035.1 Xanthobacter sp. | reverse complement strand
TTCGCGCCGCCTATCTCGGCCTCAACTGACGTTTTCGGAGAGCGTGACGTGTCCCGACCCTATGACCTCGTGATCGAAAACGGCACGATCCACACCCCGACCTCCTCCTTCAAGGCGGACATCGCCGTGCTCGACGGCAAGATCTCCGCCATCGGCGGGCCCTTCACGGAGGCGGCCAAGCGCGTGGATGCCAAGGGGCTCGCCGTGCTGCCGGGCCTGTGGCACGTGCACTGCCACTTCCGCGAGCCGGGCCACACCTACAAGGAAGACTTCCAGACCGGCTCCGCGGCGGCGGCGGTCGGCGGCGTGACCATGTGCATCGACATGACCAACAACACGCCGCACCCGACCACGCTCGAAGACTACGAGATGAAGAAGGCGCTGGTCGCGCCCAAGGCCCATGTGGACTACGCGCTCTATGGCGGCGGCCTCTATCCGCGCACGGTGGAGGCGCTGGCCAAGGCGGGCGCCATCGGCATCAAGATCTTCAACACCCGCCACATAAAGGAAGTCTATCCCTACATCTCGGAACTCGGCGTGCTCGACCACGGCATCCTGTTCGAGCTGTATGAGGCGACGCGGGACATGGGCCTTGTCGCCTCGGTCCACCATGACGACCCCGAGTGGTGCAAGCGGCTCACCTTCCGCGACTACATCGACAAGGGCCGCACCGATGCCATGGCCTATCACGAGAGCTTCTCGAAGGGCTACATGTACGGCCACGGCATGGTCGCGGGCCTCGCGGCCTCCCTCTACTACGCCCGCATCTGCGGGGTGAAGCTGCACGTGCTGCATCTCGGCGTCATGCCCAAGGGCGCCAACGAGATGATCCACCACGCCAAGTATGACCTCGGCCAGGACGTGTCGTGCGAGCTGGAACTCGGCACCATGTTCATGAACCGGGCGCAGATGGAGAAGGTGGGGCCGCGCACCTACAACTGGGCCTATGACCCCGAGGCGGGCTGGGACGCCATCAAGGACGGCACGGCCGACATGATCGTGCTGGAGCACGCCCCCCATTCCAAGGAGGACGTGGACCCGGGCTGGAAGGACCTGTTCTCGGTGCCGCTCGGCGTCACCGGCGCGCAGGAATACATCCCGCTGCTGATGAACGCGGTGAACGAGGGGCGCCTGACCCTCAACGACGTGGCGCGCCTCGCCGCCGAGGCCCCGGCCCGGCGCTTCGGCATCTTCCCGAGGAAGGGCGTGATCCAGCCCGGCGCGGATGCCGACTTCACCATCGTGGACATGAGCCGCGAAGGCGTCTTCCGCAACGAAGACATGCTCTCGCGCACCGGCTTCTCCAGCTGGGAGGGGATGGCCACGAAGGGCGCGGCCACCCACACCATCGTGCGCGGCACCATCGTCGCGCAGGACGGCAAGCTCGTCGGCGCGCCGGGCTTCGGGTGCTTCGTGCCCGGCACCGCGGCATCCGCCTGAACATCGAAGAAAACCGAACCTTCCGGGACCAGCAGGAGCGAGATGATGCACAGACGAACTCTGGTGAAGAGCGTGGCCGCCCTCGGCCTTGCCACCCTTCTGGGCGCGGGCACGGCCGCGGCACAGGAGAAGATCAAGATCGGTGCCGCCGTCAGCCTCACGGGCAACTTCGCCCGCGAGGGGCATTTGCTGAAGAACGGCTATGCCTATTGGGAAAAGCTGGTGAATGACGCCGGCGGCATCAAGGTCGGCGACAAAAAGATGCCCGTCGAGGTCATCTATTACGACGACGAAAGCAAGCCGCAGACCTCCGCGCGCCTGACCGAGAAGCTGATTACCGAGGACGGCGTGGGCTTCATCCTCGGCCCCTACTCCTCCGGCATCGCCACCGCCACGGCGGCGATCAGCGAGAAGTACAAGGTCATCACCATGACCCCCATGGCGACGGCCGACAGCCTTTACCAGCGCGGCTACAAATACATCTTCTGCCCCGCGCCGCTGGCCTCGACCACGCTCGACCCCATGCTGGCGCTGCTGAAGACGGTGAAGGACCCGCCCAAGACCATCGCCATCGCCGGCCCGGATGACCTCTTCCCCAACGTGTTCGCCGGCGCCGCGCAGAAGAAGGCGGAGGCCGAGGGCCTGAAGGTGGTCTATTCCACTAAATATCCCAAGGGATCGGCTGACCTCTCCTCCGTCGCCACGGCGCTGAAGGAGAGCAATCCAGACGTGCTGATCCTCACCGGCTACGTCCAGGATTCCATCCTGCTCATCAAGACGCTGCAGACGCTGAAGGTGAACCCGAAGCTCATCGGCTTCGCCTTCGCGGTGGGCATTCCGGACTTCCTCAACGCCCTCGGCCCGGCGGCGGAAGACCTGTTCGGCGTGCAGATCTGGGATCCGGCCCTCACCTACAAGGGCCCGGTGATCGCCGACAGCGCGAGCTACGTGGAAGGCTTCAAGAAGCAGTTCGGCGGTGAGGTGCCCACCTACATCACCGCCGCCGGCACGGCGGGCGCGCTGGCGCTCCCGCTCGCCCTCGAGAAGGCCGGCAGCATCGACCCGGTGAAGGTGCGCGAGGCCATGCTCCAGCTCGACACCGACACCTTCTTCGGCCCGGTGAAGTACAACGACGCCGGCGTCGACGTGAAGGCTTCCGCCGTGGTCGCGCAGGTGCAGGGTGGCAAGGCGGTGCCGGTCTATCCCGCGGCCATTGCAGCGGCCCCGGTCGTCTATCCGCGCAAGCCCTTCCCGTGATCGTCGACGTCCACGCCCATGCCCTCTCGCGCGATTTCCTTGGCGAACTCGCGCGGGAGGGCGCCTTCGGCATCGAGACCTGCCCCGAAGGCTTCCGCTTCGCCGGCTACGGCCCCCTCGACCCGCTGCTGTTCGAGACGGCCGGACGGCTGGAAAGCCTG
>JAYSCE010000548.1:0-2877 GCA_041915035.1 Xanthobacter sp. | reverse complement strand
CATGGCCGAGGCACGGCCGGAGACGCGGGTGATGACGAGGCTCTGCGCCACCTCCGGCACGGTCAGCTCGCGCCCGAGCACGGAGGCCGCCGCCGCGAAGGCCGGCACGCCGGGCGTGAGCGTATAGGGGATGCCCCGCCGCTCCAGCCGGCGCATCTGCTCGGCCACCGCGCTATAGACGGAGAGGTCGCCCGAATGCAGCCGCGCCACATCCTCGCCGGCTTCGAAGGCGCGGACATATTCCGCTTCGATCCGGTCGAGATCGAGCGGCGCGGTATCCACGATGCGCGCGCCCGGCGGGCACCAGCCGATCATTTCCGCCGGCACGATGGAGCCGGCATAGAGGCACACCGGGCAGCGGGCGATGAGATCGCGCCCGCGCACGGTGATGAGGTCCGCCGCGCCGGGGCCGGCACCGATGAAATGCACGGTCACACCACGCCCTCCCGCCGCGCCAGCGCGCAGGTGACGGGGCCGAGGGCGAGGCGCGGGCCGATGAGCCGGCCGTTCACCCCCGCCGCTGCGAGGGCGGCCGTCTCCGCGGCGGAGGGCACGCGCAGCAGCGCCACCACCCGCTCGGAATGGGTCTTCGCCCGGCTGGAGGCGGCCTCGAGCTGGCTCTGCGGCACCAGCACCAAGGGCAGGCCGAGCAGCGCCGCCGCCTCGCTGATGCCGGCCTCCCCGCCCTTGATCGCCGGGGTGGCGACGAGGGACACGTCGTCTCGCCCAAGCTCGGCGCGCGCGAGGGCGGCGTCGAAGGCGGCGATCACCTCCTCCACCGATACCCCCCGCTTCGAGCCGATCCCGGCCACGATCATGCGCCCTCTCCCGCGCCCGGCGTTTCTCCGGGCTTTACCCAGCGCCATTGCGTCACCGGCATGGCGGGCCGCCAGCCGGTCATGCCCTTCACCGCCACCGACCGCGCGAGCGAAATGCGGGTCAGCGTCCCGCCGAGGCGGGCGTGGCCGGCGATCAGCAGCGCCTCGGTCTCCAAAGTCACCGCATTGGCCACCATCCGCCCGCCGGGCTTCAGCGCGGCCAGAGCCGTGTCGAACACGCCGGGCTCGCTGGCGCCGCCGCCGATGAAAATCACATCCGGCGTGGGCAATCCCGCAAGGGCACCCGGTGCCGCACCCTCGACGATCTTCAGGTGCGGCACGCCGAGCGTATGCGCATTGCGGCCGATGCGGGCGGCGCGTTCCGCATTTCCCTCGATGGCGATGGCGGAAAGCGAGGGATGCGCCAGCAGCCATTCGATGGCGATGGAGCCCGCCCCCGCGCCGATGTCCCACAGCAATTCGCCCCGCCGCGGCGCGAGGGAGGAGAGGGTCAGTGCGCGCACCTCGCGCTTGGTGATCTGCCCGTCATGCTCGAACAGATCGTCCGCGAGGCCGGCGGCGAGCGGCAGGACGGGCGCACCGGGCGCGGCCCGCACCTCCAGCGCCACCACGTTAAGGGCGGCCACATCTTCGAGGTCGAAGCCCTCCGCCGTCGCGCTCCGGATGCGCTCCGCCGGCCCGCCCAGCGCCTCCAGCACCGTGAGGCGCGAGGCGCCGCAGCCGTAGGCCGTGGCGAAAGCCGCCACCTGCGCCGGTCCCTCGCCATCCGAGGTCAGCAGCAGCAGCTTCGCGCCGTCCTGCAGGAAGGGCCGCAGCCGCGCCAGCGGGCGGCCGTGGAGGGAGATGCTGTCCACCTCCTGCTGCGCCCAGCCCAGCCGCGCGGCGGCGAGCGCGAAGGCGGAGGGGGCGGGGAAGGCGGCCATCTCCTCAGCCGGCACATGGCGGGCAAGGCTCGCGCCGACGCCGTAGAGGAAGGGATCGCCCGAGGCGAGCACGCACACACGCTGCCCGCGCGCGGCCAGTACGCCGTCGAGGCTGAAGGGGCTGGGCCACACCCGCGCTTCGCCTGTCACCAGATCGCCCGCCAGCGCCAGATGGCGCGCCCCGCCGAACACGATGGCGGCGGCGGAGATGGCATCGCGGGCGGCGGGGGAAAGGCCCTGCGCCCCATCCTCGCCGATGCCGACGATGGACAGCCAGCGCCCGGCCGGGGCAGTGTCGGCGGCGATGGAAATCCCTGCCTCAGCCATGAAACCCCACATCCTTCTCCTCGGCGGCACGGCCGATGCCCGGGCGCTCGCGACCCGGCTCGCGCCGCGCATGGACATCCGCGTCACGCTCTCGCTTGCCGGACGCACCGAAAACCCGGCGCCGCAGCCGGTGCCGGTGCGTGTCGGCGGCTTCGGCGGGCCGTCCGGGCTGGAAGACTATCTCAAGGCGGAGGCCATCGCCGCCGTCATCGATGCGACGCACCCCTATGCGGCGCGCATGTCGTTCAACGCGGCGCTCGCCTGCGCTTCGGCGGGCGTCCCGCTCCTCGCCCTGCGCCGCGCGCCGTGGCAGGCGCAAGAGGGCGACCGCTGGCGGGAGGTGGCGGATGTTCCGGCCGCCGTGACGGCGCTGGGGGAGATGCCCCGCCGCGTCTTCCTCGCCCTCGGCCGCAACGAGGTGCGCGCCTTCGAGGCGGCGCCGCAGCACGCCTATCTGGTGCGCAGCGTCGATCCCGTCACGCCGCCGCTCAAAGTGCCGCAGGCGGACTACGTGCTTGGGCGCGGGCCGTTCGGCGAGGCGGAGGATCATGCGCTGCTCAAGGCCCATGGCATCGACACCATCGTCGCCAAGAACAGCGGCGGCAGCGCCACCTATGGCAAGATGGCGGCGGCGCGGGCGCTCGCCATCAAGGTGATCCTGATCGCCCGCCCCCCGGTGCCGGACGTGCCCGCCGTGGAGCGCCCGGCCGACGCCGAGGCGTGGCTCGACGGCCTCCTCTCTCACGGCGCGGGTGCCGATCGCGGCGCATAGACGAGGGGCGCCATCC
>JAYSCE010000547.1:0-2888 GCA_041915035.1 Xanthobacter sp. | reverse complement strand
GTACTTTCTGAAATGCGACAGCCCGTCCATGATAATCCCCTTCGATGGCGGGCGCGCGGGCCTTCGCCCCTCTCCTGAGCGACGGAGAGGAACGAAGGCGCCGCGTGGTGGCGTCCCGCGTTACGCCACCTTGGCTGGCTGAAGCTCGGCCAGCAGCTTTTCGGCGAAGGCGCGCTTCTCCGCCTCGTCCATCTTCTTGATCTCGTTGTTGAGCACGCGCTCGTTGATCGACTTGTTCCAGTAGTCCAGCGAGCCGAAGCCCAGCAGCGCGGCCTTGCCGACGAACTGGCGCAGCACCTCGTTGGTGGGGCCCATCACCCAGCCGGCCTTGCCGTCGCGCAGATAGCGCTCGATCTGCAGCGCCGGGCGGAAGCCGGTGCCGCCGGTGGCGTGGAGCATCTTGTCCACCACGTGGGCGACATTCTTCGCCGCCTCGAACTTCACCTGCCACAGCCAGTGGAGCAGGGTGGAGCGGGGCAGCGCGTCGATGTCCTTGTGGATCGACCAGTCGCAATTGTTGGTGACGGAATCCAGCGCCTGCGCCATCTGGTAGTCGAAGGCGCGGCAGGCATTGGTGTCCATGATCGCCTCGCCCACATAGTCCTGGATGGTGGGGTAGTCGGCGACGCGCATGCCCACGTCATTGTGGGTCTTGCGGGTGGTGTGGCGCTTGGCGATGTCGATGACCGCGAGCGAGATGCCGTTCCAGCAGGCCGAGGAGCAGGTGAGGAAGAAGGGGTCCACCACCTCGTCGTTGGACTTGGCCCCATCGCCGATGGGGCCGACCAGGGCCTCCTTCGGCAGCACCGCATTTTCCACCACGATGGGGCCGGACTGGTTGCCGCGCAGGCCGAGGCCGTCCCACTCGGAGGGGTTGGCCTTCACCTCGTCCTTGGTGACGAGGAAGCAGGAGAGGTCGGAATAGTCGCCGGAGAAGCCGGGGCTGGTGGTCTGCAAGATGTACCAGTCGGCGAAGCCGCCGGAGGTGGTCCAGGAGGCCTTTTTCGTCACCTTCCAGCCGTCGCCATGGGCTTCGGCCTTGGAGGAGATGGGATACCAGAAGTGCGAGCCGGTCTCGGGATCGGAATAGGAAAGCGTGCCGATGAGCACGTCCTTGTCCAGCCGCTTCAGGATGTCGGTGAGCAGCGGGTTGTCGTGGTGGCGCAGCAGCGCGGCCGCCACGGCGCCGAGGTGCATGGTGTAGCACATGGCGGTGGAGGGGCAGCCGTAGCGGGCGATGGTCTCCACCACCATGGCGGCGCAGACATGGTTCTGGCCCAGGCCGCCGAGTTCCTTCGGAACGTTCAGCGAGAGCAGGCCGAGGGAGGCCAGCGCCTCGAAATTCTTGCGGGGATAGACGTAATTGGCGTCGCTCTCCACGGCGTTCGCGCGCAGCGTGGTCTCGCACAAAGCGATGAGCTTCGCCTGCAGGTCCTTCTGCTCGGCGCTCAGCAGCCACTGGGGGTCCCACTCGAAGCCGAGCCCCCAGAACTCTTCCTTTCCCCACATCTTTGTCTCGGACATATCTCAAGCTCCGCCCGGGCCGGCGCGCGGGCAGTCCCCGCGGCCGTCCCTGCCATTTGCGATCACGCTGTGGCGCGCCTGTTCCCCTCAGTGAACTTTTTTGACGCGGTAGAAACGAGAGTGCCACGGGCCATTTTTGGTGCAAGCCCATTAGTTGTGCGGTTCTGGCCCGTTGGATGAACACGATGTGGGCGACGCATGGGGTTTCCTCGCTTTTCCGTGCCGCCTTTTGCGCCATGCTACCAAAGAAATTTCTTCTGAGGAAAAGTAATTGACAGGAGCGTTGGCCCGCCATCAGGATGCGGTCGTCGCGGCGCGCATGGCTGGCCTTGAGGCCGCCTGAGCCCGCCCGCCTTAACGACGGGCCCGGCACACGGGCCGGCATCCTTCAAGAGAGGGCACATGACCAGCGCGACCATTCTGCGCCAATCGATCCTCAACGACCGTCACCGGGACCTCGGCTCCAAGCTGGAGGAATCCTGGAACGACATGGCGATTCCCCAGCACTACGCCACCGACCCCTATGTGGAGACGGAGACGGTGCGCACCCGGGCCGGCCTCTTCGACGTGTCCGCCCTGAAGATCATCGATATCGGCGGCCCGGATGCCCTCGCCTTCCTGAACAAGCTGCTCACCGCGGACATCGCCAAGATCCCGGCCGGCCGCTCCATGATCTCCTCCATCGTCGATGACGAAGGCGGGCTGATCGACGACGTGCTCGTCTATGTGGACGGCGACGGCACGTTCCGCCTCTCTCACGGCGGCGGCGCGCTGGAAGAGGCGCTGCCGGTGGTGGCGCAGGGTTTCGACGTCACGTTTTCCCGCGACAACGACGTCCACATCCTCTCCCTGCAAGGTCCGCTCGCCCTCGAGATCCTCTCCCCCCACACCCCGATGGTGCTGAAGGAGCTGCCCTATTTCGGGCACGGCAAGACCACCCTGTTCGGCATCCCGGTGTCGCTCGCCCGCGGCGGCTATTCGGCCGAGCGCGGCTACGAAGTCTTCTGCGCGGCGAAGGATGCGGTCTTCCTCTGGGACAAGATCCTCGAAGTGGGCAAGCCCTTCGGCGCCATGCCGGTGTCGTGGGACTGCCTCGACATCGTGCGGGTGGAAGGCTCTTTGCTCTTCTTCCCCTTCGACATGCCGCACAAGGACACCACGCCCTTCGAGGTGCTGATGGACTGGTCCGTGGACCTTTCCAAGCCGGACTTCCGCGGCAAGGCGGCTCTCCTCGCCCTCAAGGGCACCGAGCGCACCCACCAGGCGGGTCTCGAAGTGCTGGCGGCCAAGGCGATCACGCCCGGCGCGAAGATATTCAAGGATGGCGACGAGGTGGGCGTGGTGAATTCCCCCACCGACAGCCG
>JAYSCE010000546.1:0-2891 GCA_041915035.1 Xanthobacter sp. | reverse complement strand
ACGGGCGCCAAGATGCCGCTTTAGCCGGGTTCAGCCGTTACGGCCGCACCGGCGGGCCGCGGGAAGGTGGAGGTATCGGGCGTGAGCGACAGTCCTGAAGCGCGCCGCTATCGCGCCCTCTTCATCTCCGACGTGCATCTCGGCACGAAGGGCTGCCAGGCCGAACTTCTCCTCGATTTCCTCAAGTACAACGAAGCCGACACCGTCTATCTCGTCGGCGACATCGTCGACGGCTGGCGGCTGAAGGCCAACTGGTATTGGCCGCAGAAGCACAACGACGTGGTGCAGAAGCTGCTGCGCAAGGGCCGCAAGGGCGCGCGCATGGTCTATCTGCCAGGCAATCACGACGAATTCCTGCGCGACTATTACGGCACCCATTTCGGCGGTATCGAAGTGGTGGAGACTGCCATCCACGAGGCGGCCGACGGCAAGCGCTATCTGGTGATCCACGGCGACGTGTTCGATCTGGTCGTGCGCCACGCCAAGTGGCTCGCCTTCCTCGGCGACTGGGCCTACACGGCCGCGCTCGGCATCAACACCTACCTCAACAAGATCCGCCGCCGCCTCGGCCTCACCTATTGGTCGCTGAGCCAGTGGGCGAAGCTCAAGGTGAAGAACGCGGTCAACTATATCGGCAAGTTCGAGGAAGCGGTGGCCGAGGAGGCCAAGCGCTATCAGGTGGACGGCGTGATCTGCGGCCATATCCACCACGCCGCCATCCACGACCAGTTCGGCGTCCGCTACGTGAATTGCGGCGACTGGGTGGAGAGCTGCACCGCCGTCGCCGAGCACGAGGACGGCCGCCTTGAGATCATCTCCTGGACGCGCAAGCTCGAGAAGAGCGCGCCGGCCGAGGAGGGCGAGGTCGTCGAGGGGGCGCGCGCGGCGGCCTGATGCGGGTTCTCGTCGCCACCGATGCGTGGCATCCCCAGATTAATGGCGTGGTGCGTTCCCTGGAGCATACGGCCCGGGAGGCCGAGAGCCTGGGGGCGGACATGCAGTTCCTCACCCCGCAGGGCTTCCGCACCGTTCCGCTGCCCACCTACAACGAGATTCGCCTCGCCCTGGCCACGCCGCGCATGATCATGCGGCGCATCGAAGCCCTGCAGCCGGACTTCGTGCATATCGCAACGGAAGGCCCAATCGGGATCCTGGTGCGTCGGGCCTGCATCGCCTCGCGCCGCACCTTCACCACCTCATATCACACGAAATTCCCGGAATATCTCGCCGCCCGCGCTCCGGTGCCGGAGCGGCTGACCTATGCGTGGCTGCGCTCGTTCCACAATGCCGGCGGCGGCGTGATGGTCTCGACCGCCACGCTGGAGCGGGATCTGGAAGCCCGCGGCTTCAAGCGGCTGATGCGCTGGTCGCGCGGTGTGGATGCGGACCTGTTCCGCCCGCGCCCCGAGGCGACACTGAACCTGCCGCGGCCGGTCTATCTCTTCGTCGGGCGGGTCGCCGTGGAGAAGAACATCGAGGCGTTCCTCAATCTCGATCTTCCCGGCTCCAAGGTGGTGGTGGGCAATGGTCCGGCCCTCGCCAGCCTGAAGGAGCGCTTCCCGGCGGTGCATTTCCTTGGCGCGAAGGAAGGCGAGGATCTCGCGCAGGTCTATTCCGCCTGCGACGTCTTCTGTTTCCCGAGCCGCACCGACACCTTCGGCATCGTGCTGCTGGAGGCGCTGGCCAGCGGCCTGCCGGTCGCCGCCTATCCGGTGACGGGGCCGACCGACGTTCTGGCGGACGCGACCGAAACCGTGGGCATCCTCGACGAGGATTTGCGCACCGCCTGCCTCAAGGCGCTGGAGCTGTCGCCCGCCGCCGCCCGCCGCTTCGCGCTGCGCTATACATGGCGAGAGAGCGCGCGCCAGTTTCTGGACAACGTGCTGATCGCCCACGACATCGGGCCCATCGCGCGGCGCTATCGCCTTCGGCGTCGGCGTCGGGTAGCTTCCGGCGCATGAGCGCCTTAGAGATTCAGCCCGCCCCGCTTCCCACCGCCGAAGATGTCGATGCCGCCGCCACGCGGCTGCTGGGCTTCGCCGTGCGCACGCCGCTGGTGTTTTCGCCGGTGCTGAGCGAGCGCATCGGCGCCGACGTCTTCCTGAAGCTGGAAACGCTCCAGCGCACGGGCTCCTTCAAGTTCCGCGGCGCTTTTAACCGCATGGTGCAGATCCCGGAAGAGGCACGCGCCGCCGGCGTCGTCGCCTGCTCGTCGGGCAACCATGCCCAGGGCGTCGCTGCCGCCGCGAAGATCCTCGGCATGCCGGCGGTCATCGTCATGCCGCACGACGCGCCGGCCCTGAAGCGCGACCGCACCCTCGCACTTGGTGCCGAGGTCGTGGGCTACGACCGCCGCACCGAGGACCGCGATGCCATCGCCCGCGCTATCGCCGCCGAGCGCGGCGCCATCATGGTGCCGCCCTACGACGATCCCCACATCATCGCCGGGCAGGGCACGGTCGGTCTTGAAATCGTGCAGGATCTCGCCGCCCTCGGCCGCGTGCCCGACCTCGTGGCGGCCAACGCGTCCGGCGGCGGTCTGGTGGCCGGCATCGCGCTCGCGGTGAAGCGTGTCGCACCGCAGGCGCGGGTGGTGGTGTGCGAGCCGGCGGGCTTCGACGACCACGCCCGCTCCTTCCGCTCTGGCGTGCGCGAGCGCAATGCCCAGCCGGACGGCTCCTTCTGCGATGCGCTGCTGGCGCCCACCCCCGGCGCGATCACCTTCGAGATCACCCGCCGCATCGTGGGTGAGGCGGCCTCCGTGACCGACGCCGAGGTGGCGCGGGCGGTGGAATACGCCTTCCGCGAGCTCAAGCTCGTGGTGGAGCCCGGTGGCGCCGTGGCGCTGGCCAGCCTGCTGGAAGGACGGCTCAACGTCTCCGGCGGCACAG
>JAYSCE010000545.1:0-2893 GCA_041915035.1 Xanthobacter sp. | reverse complement strand
AGGAACGCTTTCTGCCCACCTCGCCCCTGGTCTCGGGCTCGTCCGCCCATTACGGCCCCCTGTGGGCCCACGCGTTGGGTCGCCCCGCTGACGCCGACTTCCTTGCCGAGATCGACCGCCTGTTCGCCGCCGAAGGGCTCGCCAACCTCACGCCCATCGGCCACCCGGCGCGAACGCTGGGGCAGCTGAAGGGCGCGGGATTCGCCCTCGCCATCGTCACCAACGATGCGGAGGAGAATGCCCGGCAGCAGGCCGGCGCCCTGGGCCTGCTGCCGCTCCTCGACGCCATCCATGGCTACGATTCCGGTTTTGGGTCCAAGCCCGGCCCCGGCATGGTGTCGGCTTTCGCCGAGAGGTTCGGTCATCCGCCCCACGCCATGGCGGTGGTGGGGGACAGTGCCCACGACCTCGCCGCCGCGCGCGGCGCGGGCGCGCGCTTCATCCTGGTGCGCAGCGGCCCGGCGCCGATCGACGACCTCGTGGGGGATGCGGACCTCGTGGTAGACAGCGTGGACGACCTGCCCACCGTCTTGCCCGCCGTCGTTCCAGCTTCGCCGAGCAAAGCCTCTTCCCTCGTCGGCGAAAACGCGATCTAACCGGCGGGAACCTCGCGCAGACGCGCGTCACGGGCGGCAGGATGATCAGACGCCGGCTTTACACTGAGGAGCGCTATTCGCCGCTGGCCCGCTGGAGCTTCCGGCTGGCGCTGTTCTCGGTGCCGGTGGTGGCGCTCGCGGCGCTGCTCTATCGCGCCGGCATGCTGGATTTCCAGCCGGCCATTGCCACGCTGGGGGCCGGGCTTGCGCTAGCCCTCGTCGCCGCGGCCATGGGCATCGTGGCCTTCTTCATCACCTGGGAGACGGGCTGGCTGGGAATCGGCCGCGCCATCGCCGCGGTGGCCATCGGCGGCCTCGTGCTCGCCGGCCCGGCAGCCGTCCTTGCGCGCGGCATGATGCTGCCGCAGCTGACAGACATCGCCACCGACCCCACCGACCCGCCCCGCTTCCGCGCCCTGACCCTCGCCCACCCCCGCGAGGCCAACAGCCTCGTCTTTGGCGGCACGGCGGCGGCGGATGCCCAGCGCATGGCCTATCCCGGCATCAAGCCCGTGGACCTGACGGCGACGCCGGAGGAAGCGTTCAATACCGTCCTCGCTTTGGTGCAGAAGCGGCGCTGGCACATCCTCGATGCGATTCCCCCACGCGGCACGCGGCGCGACGGTCAGATCGAGGCTGTGGCGGTCTCGCCCATCATGGGCTTCCGCAGCGATGTGTCGATCCGGATTCGGCCGACCTCCAAGGGGGCGCGGGTGGATGTGCGGTCCTCGGCCCGCTACGGCATCCATGATCTCGGCACCAACGCCCAGCGCATCGAGGGGCTGATGGCGGATCTCGCGGCCGAGCGGCGGCGGCGCTGAGTCTCAGGCCGAAGGTGGCGCCAGAAGCGCGGTCGCCGCAGCGGCCTCCGCGGGCGGCAGGGGTGCGATCAGCTCAGGTCCCTCATTGCGCACCGAATTGACCTCCGCCGAGACGGGCGAAAGCTGAAGCGCTTCGCCGGGGAAGGACCGCATCAGTTCCGCTCCATCGGCGCCGTCCAGCCATGCCGCCACGTCTTGCTCGAGCAGGATCACCGGCATCCGATCGTGCAACGGGCGCAGGCGCTCCGTCGCAGGACAGGTCAGGATCGTGAAGGTGCGCAGCCACTGGCCGGTGGCCGGATCCTTCCAGCCGTCCCACAAGCCCGCGAATGCCAGGGGAGCGCCATCGGCGCGCGAGATGAGGAAGGGCTGGCGCCGCTTGTCCACGGCCTTCCATTCATAGAAGGCATCTGCCGGAATGATGCAGCGGCGCGGCGCACGCCAGGCCGCGCGGAAGGTGGGCTTTTCGGCAACAGTTTCCGAACGCGCATTGATGAGTCGCCCGCCGCTGGATGCGTCCTTGGCGAAGGACGGCACCAGACCCCAGCGCAGGAGATCGAGATGGCGCCGGCCCGTTTCGGGATTGCGGCGCACCACCATCAGATCCTGGGTCGGGGCGGCATTATAGCGGGGCGGAACGTTGGGCAGCGGCGCCAGCGCCGGGTCGACGCTGAACAGCCCAGCGAGGGCTGACGGAGGCGTGAGCTGGACGAAACGCCCGCACATGTCAGCCTCCGCCCGGCCGCGTCAGGCCGCGCGGCGGAATCGGCCGGTGATGGCCGCCGTCCCGTCCGTGACCACCCGCCCGCTGGCGACCAGATGCTCAAGGTGCGCCAGCACGGTCAGCGAGGCGGCACCGACGAGCCGGGGATCGAGGCCGATGTAGATCCCCCGCACCAGATCGGGGATGGTCTCCACATCGCGGTCGAGAGCCCGAAGAATCGCCGTCTCCCGCGCAATGCGATGGGACAGGTAATCCCGCACGAAGTCCGGCGCGTTCCGCACCGGGCCGCCGTGGCCCGGCAGGTAGACGGCTTCCGCGCGTGTGGCGAAGCGTTCGAGCGAGCGGATGTAATCGCCCATGGAGCCATCTGGCGGCGCCACGATGGAGGTTGCCCAGGCCATCACGTGGTCGCCGGAGAAGATGAGGTCCTCCTCGGGCAGGGCAAAGGCCATGTGGTTGGCACAATGGCCCGGGGTTGCGATCCCGGTCAGGGTCCAGCCGGGTCCGCTCACCGCCTCGCCGTCGGGCAGGAGGATATCCGGCCGGAAGTCCATGTCGGCGCTCGCATCCAGCGGATTTACCTCGCCGATGGCCAGCGGCCGCGCCGCGCGATGTTGCCCTTCCGCAACAGTCGGTGCCCCGGTCGCGGCCTGGATCGCCTGCGCCGCGGGGGAATGGTCGCGGTGGGTATGGGTGATGACGATGTGGCTGACGGTCTCGCCCCGCACGGCATCGAGCACGGCGGAGATGTG
>JAYSCE010000544.1:0-2926 GCA_041915035.1 Xanthobacter sp. | reverse complement strand
AGCACAACCTTGCCAAGGTTGGGGTCGAGGGTTCGAATCCCTTCGCCCGCTCCAAATTTTCAAAAGAAAATCAGATAGTTAGTAGGCGCCCTTCGGGGCGTTTTCTGCTTACCGGCCGCCGCTGGACTATCTCGGTAAGCAGGCGGTAAGCGCGGCAGGGAAAGCCGTGGCGCGCTCCAGCGTAGGCGACCGTCCTGCCCGGCCGGTCAGCGGCAGCCCGGAAGGGGCGGCACGGCTGTTCGACATGCCTCCCACCGCTTGCGGAACGCACCCCGTCGTCCGTCGAGAGGGAGAGGCTAGCCGGGTTTGCCATGACGGGTTGAGGACCGGGAGAGAGGCTTCCGGAACCCGTCGTGGAGTTTTGTCCCATGACTGAGGTTGAGGTTCTAGATGCGAGCCGGGAAGCGGCCGGCGGTTACAAAGTGGATGCGAGCCGCGGCGAGCGGAACGGCCGGGTGTCCTCCGAGTGGTTCTCCCGGCCGGCGGACGAGCGCTATCTGTCCCTGTCGGAGCTATACGGTGCGGTGCGCGGCCGGTCCGACCGGAGCCGGACGCGCACCGTCGAGAGCGCGGCCATCCGCGTCGAGGCGAGCCGAGAGGTGCCAGACCGGCTGACGCTCGCGCTGCCGGGCTCGGAGGCTCCGGTTGTCCCGACCCATTGGAGCTTCGGCCAGCTTGCGAGCCTCATCGGCGCGCCGGCGGCCTATCTGCGCCAGCTTCCGGCTCCGCTCGCCGGCATCAACCTGCAGCACGGCCTGCTGACGCACCGCACCGAGCAGGTGAAAACGCTGGAGGAGGAGGATGGTCGGGTCGAGCTCCGGGCCGTCACCGGTCCCGACTATGGCCGCATCTATGACCATGAGCTGGTGGACGCCGTGCGCCGCATCGCCGGAAACGGCACGGGCGACACCCGCTGGAAGGTCCCGGGCGTGCTCGATTGGTCGACCGGCATCTACAATCCCCGCGTCGATATCACGAAGGACACCACCACGCTCTATGCCTCTGACCGGGACGTTTTCCTGTTCCTGGTGGACGATCTCAACCCCATCGAGGCCGGCCGGTTGCCGGATGGCTCGCCCGACCTGTTCTTCCGAGGCTTCTATTGCTGGAACTCGGAGGTGGGGGCGAAGACGCTGGGCATCGCCAGCTTCTATCTCCGGGCGGTCTGCCAGAACCGCAACCTGTGGGGCGTGGAGGATTTCGAGGAGATCACCATCCGACACTCCAAGTATGCCGCGTCCCGCTTCGCCTATCAGGCGGCACCCGCCCTGGAGCGCTTCGCCAATTCCTCCCCCATGCCCTTCGTCAACGGTATCAGGGCGGCCCGTGAGCGCATCGTGGCCCGCACCGACGAGGACCGCACCGAGTTCCTGCGTCGCAAGGGCTTCTCCAAAGCCGAGACGCAGAAGGTGATCGAGACCGTGCTCGCCGAGGAGGGCCGCAAGCCGGAGAGCATCTTCGACTTCGTGCAGGGCATCACAGCGGTGGCGCGGGACAAGCCGCACCAGGATGCGCGCCTCGATCTGGAGGCGCGGGCGAAGAAGCTGCTCGATCGCGCCGCCTGAGATCCGCAAAGCCTGAGATCCGGACTGCCGTGTTTCTGGCTCCGTGTCGTTCCAGGTTTCCGGATTGTCGGCTTTACGGCGCCGTCCTCAGAGGCAGAGGGCGGCGCCGTGTTTCGTGACGGGTTGGAGGCCAGAGAGAGGTTCTCCGGCCGCCCGTCGCGGAGAAGCATCCCATGGCCACGGCTGTTCAGAAGATCACCCTTTCGTCCTCGCGGGACATTCCCTTCAACAGGCTTGTGCTCAGCCAGTCCAACGTCCGTCGGGTGAAGGCCGGCGTCTCCATCGAGGAACTCGCCGAGGACATCGCCCGGCGGGGCCTGCTCCAGGGCCTCAATGTCCGAGCCGTGATCGATGCGGATGGCGTCGAGACCGGCATGTATGAAATCCCGGCCGGCGGGCGGCGCTTTCGGGCGCTGGAGCTGCTGGTGAAGCGCAAGCGCCTCGCCAGGACCGCGCCCGTGCCCTGCATCGTGCGCGAGGGCGGCATCGCCGGGGAGGATTCGCTGGCCGAGAATGTCCAGCGCGCCCCTCTCCATCCCCTCGACCAGTTCCGCGCCTTCCTCGCCTTGCGGGAGAAGGGCCAGTCGGAGGAGGAGATCGCAGCGGCTTTCTTCGTCTCGGTCGCAGTGGTGAAGCAGCGGCTGAAGCTCGCCTCTGTCTCACCAAAGCTGCTCGACACCTATGCCGAGGATGGCCTCACCCTCGATCAGCTCATGGCCTTCACCGTGTCCGGCGACCATGAGCGGCAGGAGCAGGTGCTGGAGCGTCTCGCCCAGACCTACGACAAGCAGCCCTACGCCATCCGGCGCATGCTGACGGAGGGCGCCGTCCGAGCCAGCGACAAGCGGGCCCGGTTCATCGGCATCGAGGCCTATGAGAGCGCCGGGGGCACGGTGCTGCGCGACCTGTTCCAGGGCGACGACGGCGGCTGGCTGCAGGATGTGGCCCTTGTCGACCGGATGGTGGCGGAGAAGCTCGCCGCCGAGGCCGACGCAATCCGAAGCGAAGGCTGGAAGTGGATCGAAGTGGCGCCGGACTTCGCCTATGGCCACACCTACGGCCTGCGCCAGCTGCGCGGCGAGCCCACCCCGTTGACGATTGAGGAGGGAGCCGCGCGGGATGCCGCCCAGGCGGAATACGATCGCCTGTCCGAGGCGCATGCCGATGCCGACGATCTGCCGGAGGAGGTCGATGCGCGGCTCGGCGAGCTTGAAGCGATACTGGAGGCATTCGAGACGCGGCCCCTCGCGTTCGATCCGGCGGAGGTCGGCCGCGCCGGAGCCTTCGTCAGCATCGCCCAGGACGGCAGGGGCAGCTTGGCGATGGTGATCTGGTACTTGATGGAGCGGGCCTGCTTCTCG
>JAYSCE010000543.1:0-2928 GCA_041915035.1 Xanthobacter sp. | reverse complement strand
TCGGCCGTCACCGCGAAGGGGCGTCCCAGCATGTGGGCGGCATGGCCCACCTGTCCCGAAGCCAGCGCCCGGCGCACGGCCGTGGAGGAAATCGCGTCGTTCTCGTCACGCATGGGCTCGACCACGGTCACCGCGAAGCCGTGCCGCTCGCCCGCCTCCTTCAGGAATGCGGGCGATCCGGCGCGCTGGCGTCCGAAGTGGAAATCGAAGCCCACCGCCACGCCGGCAACGCCATAGCGGCCGACCAGCACCTCGCGCACGAAGTCCTCGGCCTCCATGGCCGCGAGGGCGGCGTCGAAATCGAGCACGATGGCGCCCTGAAGGCCGCTGTCGGCGATGTGACGCAGCTTCTCCATCGCCGGAGTCAGGCGGAAGGGGGCGGTGGCGGGATTGAAGAAGGTACGCGGGTGCGGCTCGAAGGTGAGGGCCAGGGCCGGCCCTCCCGCCTCGGCGGCCATGGCCCGCGCCGCCGCGAACACCGCCTGATGGCCGCGATGCACGCCATCGAAATTGCCGATGGCGATGACAGGCCGCGACAGCGCCGGGGGCAGGGGCTCTGGGCCGCGGACCAGCACGAAATCAGGGGGAAGGGAAACGGTCATCGGCGGGCGCAGGCCTTGCCTTGGTGTTCGGCGGAATGCCCGGAACCTCGACGGCACCGGGACAGGATATTCGGCCTTCGAGATCGGTCAAACCGCGGGCAAATTCAAGGAACCGAATGTCGCCCGGTCGCAATTACCAGGCGAGGCGGGGCATGACGCCACGCGGGTGGGCGTGGCCGGTGAAGAGATCGGCGAGGGATTCGGTGTCGGGAATGGCGCCGTCGATCGACTTCAGCTCCTGCGCATGAATGCCGCCGGAGATGAACAGGCTGTCGAAGCCGGCATCGTTGGCGCCGGCGATGTCGGTACGCAGCGCGTCGCCGATGCCGAGCACGCGGGAGCGCTCCACCGCCTCGCCGCGGATCACCTCGGCGCGGGCGAAGGCGGTGTCGTAGATGGGGCGGTAGGGCTTGCCGCACCAAAAGGCCTTGCCACCGATCTGCTCGTAGGCCTGGGCAATGGCCCCGGCGCAGAAGATCAGCTTGTCGCCACGCTCCACCACGAGGTCGGGATTGGCGCAGATGAACGGCAGCTCCCGCGCCTTCATGGCGGCGAGTGCCTCGGCGTAATCCTCCGGGGTCTCCACGTCGTCGTTGAGGAGGCCGGTGCAGACCACGAGGTCCGCGTCTTCAAGGCCGGTGAGGGTGAGGTCCAGACCGTCGAACGTGCCCACGTCCCGCGCGGGACCGAGGTGATAGACGCGGGCACCGGGTCGCGCCTCCAGCATGTCGCGCGTCACGTCGCCGGAGGTGACGATGGCGTCATAGGCGGTGCGTGGCACGCCGAGGCCGTCGAGCATGCCCATGATGAAGCGGTTAGGGCGCGGCGCGTTGGAGACGAGCACCACCGTGGCGCCGCCCGCCCGCACCTTCGTCAGCGCCTCGCAGGCGGAGGGAAAAGACGCGACGCCGTTGTGCAGCACGCCCCAGACATCGCAGAGGATCAGGTCGTAGGCGCCGGCGAAGGCGGAGAGGCCTTCCACCAGCGGCGGGGCGTGCAGGGGCGTGCGGGTGCCGGTCTCGGCCATCGATCTCTCCATTGTGCGGCGCACAAGTGCCACGGAAGGCCTTGAATCACAAGGCCGGGCGCCGCCCGACGGGTCCGCGCGCGGCGCAGGGCGGCGGATGAAAAGAGGGGAGTCAGGGGTGTCCCTTGCCGGGATGACCGCCGGGGTGTCCGCCCGGATGTCCTCCCATGTGGCCCCCCGCACCATGGGGGTGTCCGCCACCATGCGGGTTTCCATGCGGGTTTCCATGGGGATTGCCGTGCGGATGGCCGCCGCCCTTGGGCGGCTCCTTCTGGGCGACCGGCGTGGTGGACCGGGTGCGGGCCTCGATGCCCGGCAGCGCCTGCACCAGCGCGCGGAAGGCGTCGCCGCGCACCTCGAAATTGGGGTACTGGTCGAAGCTGGCGCAGGCGGGTGAGAGCAGCACCACCGCATCCGGGCGGCCGGCGGCTTCGGCATCCCGTGCGGCGGCTTCCACCGCCTTGTCGAGGGTGCCGACGATCTCGTGGGGCACCGTGTCCGCCAGCGTCGCGGCGAAATCCTGCGCCGCCTCGCCGATGAGATAGGCCTTGGCGACACGATCGAAGAACGGCGCGAGCGGCGCGATGCCGCCGGCCTTCGGCTTGCCGCCGGCAATCCAGAAGATGTCGGTGAAGCTCGTCAGCGCCCGCTCGGCGGCGTCCGCATTGGTCGCCTTGGAATCGTTGACGAACAGCACCTTGCCCTTGTTGGCCACCTCTTCCATGCGGTGGGCAAGGCCGGGGAAGCGCTTCATGGCCACCGCGATGACCTCCGGCGCGACGCCGAGCGCACGGCAGGCGGCATAGGCGGCGGCGGCGTTCTGCGCATTGTGCGCCCCGCGCAGGGAGCCGATGCCGCCCAGCGGCAGGCGGAACACCTCGGCGCCGCCTTCGGACACCACCAGGGTCTCGCCCTCGCGCCAGATGCCGTCGGGCAGAGGACGCCGGACCGAGATGCGCACCACATGCTTGCCGGCGCGCTCTGCCCGGTCGGCCATGGCGGCGGAGAAGTCGTCGTCCACGCCGACCACGGCGGTGCCGGTCTGCTCGACGCCGGTGACGAGCCGTTCCTTCACCGCCGCGTAGTTCTCGAGGGTGCCGTGCCGGTCCAGGTGGTCCGGGGTGATGTTGAGCATCACGCCCACGGAAGGGTCGAGGCCGGGGGCAAGGTCGATCTGGTAGGAGGAGCACTCCACCACATGCACGCGGCCGGGCTTCGGTGTGGCGAGGGAGAGGATGGCGGTGCCGATATTGCCGCCCATCTGCACGTCGCGTCCGGCGACGCGCAGGAGGTGGGTGA
>JAYSCE010000542.1:0-2932 GCA_041915035.1 Xanthobacter sp. | reverse complement strand
CCCCGACGCGATCGCCGCAGCGCGCCCCTCCGTGACCGTCGTGGCATTGGGCTCGGACGACCTCCAGCCCATCAAGGATGGCGACACCCAAGCCCAGCCGCTGACCGAGCGCTGGAACGAATTGTACGGCAAGCGCGTGGACGAGGTGCTCGCCGCACTGCGCGAGAAGGCCGGGCGGGTCATTGTGGTCGGCGTCGCCCCGGTCGCCAACGGCCAACTCTCGGATGACTATGCGAAGCTGAACGAAATTCTGCGCGCGCGGGTCGCGCGGGCGGGCCTCACCTTCGCAAATGTCTGGGACGGCTTCGTCGATGAGGACGGAAAATACATGGCGAACGGTCCGGCCGTGGACGGCCAGCGCCGGCGCCTGAGGTTCAACGACGGCGTGCGGTTCACCCGCGCCGGAGGACGAAAGCTCGCGTTCTTCGTGCAGAAGGACATCAACCGCATGCTTGAAGAGAGCGGCGGAGCCCGTGCCGCGCCGACGCCGGACGCCACGAGCGGGCCGGAACGCCCGTCCGCCCTCGCCGGTGCCCCGGCTAGCGGCCGCGATGCCCGCCCCGATGCGCTTCAGGTGTCCGCGGGCGCTGCCGCCGCGGCGAAGGTCCTCAAGGATGGCGTCGCTCCGCCGCCCGTCCGCGGGCGGGCCGACGATTTCACCTGGCCGCCCCCTGGCGCAGAGCCCGCTTCCGCTTCGCCAGCGCGCTGACGCCCCCGTTAATCCATCGGCCGCCCCTCTGCCGCAGCGCGGCAAAATCCGCTTTTCAAAGCCGGAGCGCCGCTTTACCGATTTGAGGGAAGAAGCGCGGGCGCCGCCCGCCGCATCGGTCGAGGAGCCGTCATGTCCGAGGGAAATTCCGCCGCGTCCATCCGTCCGCGCCGCAGTGTCCTCTACATGCCCGGCTCCAACGCCCGCGCGCTGGAGAAGGCGCGCACCCTGCCCGCGGACGCGGTGATCCTCGACCTAGAGGATGCGGTGGCGCCAGACGCCAAGGTGGAAGCCCGCGGCCGCATCGTCGAGACGGTGAAGGCCGGCGGCTTCGGTCCGCGTGAAGTCGTCATTCGCATCAACGGCCTCGACACGCCGTGGGGGCCGGATGATCTGGAAGCCGCCGCATCCGCCACGCCCGATGCGATCCTGCTGCCGAAGGTCCAGTCGGTGGAGCAGCTCGTCACCGTCGGCCGCCGCCTCAAGGCGCTGGAGGTGCCCGCCACCACCCGGGTCTGGGCGATGATCGAGACGCCGCTGGCGATCCTCGACATCAAGTCCATCGCCGCCGCCGCGCAGGACCCGCTCACCCGTCTCTCGGTGTTCGTGCTGGGCACCAACGACCTCGCCAAGGAAACCCGCGCCGCGCTGGTTCCGGGCCGCGCACCCATGGTGGGCTGGCTGAGCCTCGTGGTGGCCGCCGCCCGCGTCTATGGCGTCGATGTGCTCGACGGGGTGTGGAATCAGTTCCAGGACCTCGATGGCTTCAAGGCCGAATGCGCGCAGGGCGTGGAGTTCGGCATGGACGGCAAGACGCTTATCCATCCGAGCCAGATCGAGCCCTGCAACATCGCCTTCAGCCCCCCGGAGGCCGACGTGGCCCGCGCCCGCGCGATCATCGCCGCCTTCGCGCTGCCCGAGAACGCCGGCAAGGGCGTCATCACCCTCGACGGCCGCATGGTGGAACTGCTGCACGCGGAGATGGCCAAGCGCACCGTGGCGCTGGCCGACGCCATCGCCGCCCGCGTCTGAGCGCACCATGGACACGTCTGCACCGGCCAGGCTCGCCGCCCCGCACATTGTCATGGTTGCTTATCCAGACATGGCGCAGCTCGACCTGACCGGGCCGTTCGAGGTGTTCGCGCGCCTGCCCGGCGCGAAGATCGACATCGTCTGGAAGGCGAGCACCAAGCCGGTGAAGGACGTGGCCGGCCTCGCCATCATGCCGACCGCCGCCTTCAAGGAAATCCACGGCTGCGACGTGCTGTTCGTGCCCGGCGGGCCGGGGCAGCTCGAACTGATGGAAGATCGCGAAACCCTCGGCTTTCTGCAGGAGATGGCCGCCGGCGCGCGCTATGTGACGTCTGTCTGCACCGGCTCGCTCATCCTTGGCGCGGCGGGACTGCTCAAGGGCTACCGCGCCACCTGCCACTGGCTGTCTCTGCCGCAGCTGGCCCATCTCGGTGCCATCCCGGTGGAGGAACGGGTGGTGGTCGACCGCAATCGCTTCACCGGCGCGGGCGTTTCCTCCGGCATCGACCTGGCTCTGGCGCTCGCGCGCGAGCTCGCCAGCGAGGATGAGGCGCGGCGCATCGCCCTCGCCATCGAATACCAGCCCGAACCGCCCTTCCCGCCCCGCAACAGGGAGGATCCGCGCCTTGTCGACGAGGTGCGGGGGCGGACGCAGGGCTTTCAGGACAGGCGTGATGCCGTTGCCCGCCGCATCGGCGCGCGGCTCTGACACCCCAGGGGGACTGACCCATGAAGCTTTATCGCTATCTCACCGGACCTGATGACGCCGCCTTCTGCAAGCGCGTGTCCGCTGCCCTCAACCGGGGCTGGCAGTTGCACGGCGCGCCGACGCTGACCTTCGACACCGCGCAGGGCCGCGTCATCTGCGGCCAGGCCATCGTCAAGGAAGTCGAGGGCGAGTGGTCGGACGATGTGGTGCTCTCCGAGCACTGAGATTGCCGGCGCGGAGGGCGCCTGAAAGGCCCGACGGCGGATCAGGCCGCCGTCGCCTCGGCGGTTGCGGCGTGGCCCGGCATGAGGACGATGGAAACATCCACCTCGTCGCCCGCCTCGCGGAACTCCCGCTTCACCGACTCGGTCAGCTTGGCCACCACGGCACGGGCGCGGGCGACCGTCCAGTCGCTCTCGAAGCCGAGGTGCAGCTCCACGAACATCTTGCCGCCGAACTGGCGGGTGCGGATGTCGCCCAGT
>JAYSCE010000541.1:0-2934 GCA_041915035.1 Xanthobacter sp. | reverse complement strand
GCCTGTTTCCACCCGCTTTGAAAGGCCCATCCCTATGCCCTTCCACGTTCTGACCGGCGCTTTTGTCCATGAAAGCAACACCTTCAAGAAGGGGGAGACGACGCTTCGGGATTTCCGCGATGAGGTGTTCGACCTTGGGCAAGCCGCCATCGACCGCTTCGGCGATGTGAACGACGAACTGGCGGGCTTCCTTGATGCGGGTTCCGAGGCGGGTTGGCAGATCACGCACACCGTTTCGGCCCATGCCACGCCCGGCGCAACCGTCTCGCGCGAGGCGTTCGACCATATCGCCGGCCTCATCTGCGACGCGGCGCGAGAGCATCGGGCCACGCTGGACGGCATCCTTCTGTCGCTGCACGGCTCGATGGTTCCCAGCTTCTGCGAGGATGGCGAAGGGGAACTCTTGCGACGCCTGCGGGAAATCGTCGGACCGGATCTGCCCATCGCCGTCACACTGGACCTTCATGCCATGGTCACGCCCGCGATGGTCGAACTGGCGCATATCCTGGTCAGCTACAAGACCTATCCGCACATCGACATGCGCGAAATCGGCCTGCAGGCGGGCCGCGTCCTGGACAGGGCCATGCGCGGCGACGTCCACCCGCGCACGCTGCGCGTCCATGTGCCGATGCTGGACGAGGCCAATGCCGGCCGCACCGACGTGCCCGAAACCGCGGCACTTTACGCCCGCGCCCGCGCGCATGAGGACGAACCGGGCATTCTGGCCGTGTCGATCAACGCCGGGTTTTCCGAAGCCGATATCACCGAAATGGGGCCGACCGTGCTGGTCACGCATGACGAGGGTTGCGGCAAGCGGGCTCTGGACATCGCCGCAGGACTGGCGCGCAGCATCTGGGACGGACGCGGCAAGGTCGCGAACACGTTCCTGACCCCGGCGGAGGCTGCCGCGCAGGCCCGCGACTTCGACCCCGCCGGGGGACCGCTGGTAATCGCCGATTATGCCGACAATCCCGGTGCTGGCGCCTACGGCGATGCGACCGCTTTGCTCAGGGCCCTGCTCGAGGCTGGCGCTGCACCAGGCGCCTTTGCCCCGATGATCGATGCAGAGGCGGCGGCCACTCTGCACCGCCACAAGGTTGGCGACAGCGTGACGCTGGATCTCGGCGGCAAAAGCGATCCGTCCTTTGGTGGTGGCCCGCTGCGCCTGACCGGCGAAGTGATGCATCTTTCGGACGGCTCCTATACCGGCGACGGTCCCATTCTGGGCGGCATCACCCACAGCTTCGGCCCGACGGCGGTGTTCCGCGTCCAGGGGATCGACATCCTGGTGGTGACGCTTCCCGGCCAGATGCTTGACCTCCAGCAGGTCCGTGCCTTCGGCATCGAACCCGCAAGCAAGCGCTTTCTGGTCGTAAAGTCGATGCAGCATTTCCGCGCCGCATTCGAACCGGTCGCCGGCCGCGTTATCGTCTGCGACACCGGAGCGCTCGCCACCCCGCGGGCGCATCTGCGACCCTACGTGCGCGTGCGTCGCCCGGTCTGGCCCCTGGATCGCGATGCTGCCTTTCCGAGGCCCGGACACGCAGGCGAAGAAGCATGACGCTTTCCTGTGTCCACTTATCCTTCTTCCCGTGCAATTTACGGAACGGAGGAGCCAGCCATGGGACGATCTGCGACAGCAAGGGAACAAGAGCCGCGAGATGCGGCCAGCGAGCCGGCGCTGAGCCGCCTGAACGTCATCTGACTGACCAGAGAGCTTGGCAACGTCGCCGAGACCCGTCGCAAGAGCGGCCTGGACCGCACCAGCTTCTACGAATGGAAGCGGCGGTTCCAGCCGCAGGGTGTCGAGGGGCTGAAAGACCTGCCGCCGATCCACAAGATCCACGCGCAGACAACGCCACCGGAAGTGGTGGACCGGATCAAGGCGCGGGCGCGGGCGCACCCGGCTGACGGCTGCAATCGGCATGAGGCGATGCTGGCGCTGGCGGAGGTCCACGTATCTTCCGTCACCATCCAGAAGATCCTCAGCGAGAACGGTCTTGGCACCAAGGTTGAGCGCTGGCTGGCGCTGGAACGGCAGAATGCCGAGAAGTCCATCGACGTCACGGCCGAGCAGGCCGCGTTCCTCGATAAGCTCAACCCCTGTTTCCGCGAGCGTAATGTGGAAAGCACGTCGCCCGGCGAGTTGCTCTCGGCCGACAACGACGCCGGAAGCATTTCTCGCGCCGCGCCAAAGGCCCTAAGCGCGACCGATCAGTACCCCCCAAAGTACCCCCAGACGCAGAGCCGTCTGTCGGCTTGTCCCGCCGCATTGCCGCAATATGGTGATTTTTTTGGTGCCCCCAGACGGACTTGAACCGCCGACCCTCTGATTACAAATCAGATGCTCTACCAGCTGAGCTATAGGGGCCCGCCCCGGGAAATAGACCGCGGGCGGGCACGGCGCAAGGCCGTTCAGCGCGCCTGGCCCTGGCGGCGCGAGAGATTGGCGCGGGCCAGAAGGCCCACGGCGACAAGCCCCACCCCGATCACCAGAAGCGCGGGCGGCGCCGCCTCGGCGATGTTCTCGAGGCTCGCCTTCTCGTGCGCGCGGGTGGCGAGCGTGTCGTAGTTGAAGGGCCGGAGCAGGAGCGTCGCCGGAAGCTCCTTGACGCAGTCGACGAAGACGAGAAGGAGCGCGGTGCCCACCGAGCCCTTCATCAGCGGCAGGTAGACCTCGCCCAGCGCGCCCCCCGCGGTGCGGCCGAGCGACCGCGCGGCCATCGGCAGCGAGGGCGGCACCCGGCCGAAGGCCGCATCCGACGCGCCCTGGGCGATGGCGAAGAAGCGGACGAAATAGGCCAGCACGATCGCCGCCGCCGAACCGGTCAGGATCAGCCCCGGGTCGCGTCCGGTCACCGCCAGCACCAGATCGGCGATCCGGTGGTCGAAGGCCGCGACGGGAATGAGGATGCCGACCGCCAGCACCGCGCC
>JAYSCE010000540.1:0-2951 GCA_041915035.1 Xanthobacter sp. | reverse complement strand
AGCGACACCAACGAGACGATCTCACCCGTGTTCACATCGGTCACCAAGGCCATGGCGTGCAGGGCCTGGAACTTGTTCTTCGCTTTCACCATTTCGTCGCGCACAGCATGCTGAACGCGCACGTCCATGGCGAGCTGAACCGGCTCTTGTTGCCGGTCGGTGGCGAATCCAGCGAGGTGCAGCTCTGCAAGGCCCCGGCTGTCGATCCACTTCTCGACGCCGGAGATGCCCTGGTTGTCCACGTTTACCCCGCCCATCACGTGGGAGATGATGGGGCCGTCGGGATAGATGCGGCGGTTTTCCTTCAGGAAGCCGATGCCGGGAAAGCCGAGGCGGTGGATGGCGCGCATCTGCGCCGGCGTGATCTCACGCTTCAGCCAGGCGAAGCCCTTGCCGGAATTGAGGCGCTTGCGGGCTTCCTCCACGTCGAGGTCGGGCAGCACCTTGAGCAGGCCTTCCAGCGCCTCGTCGGGATCGATGAGGCGGCGCGGCTCGGCGAAGAGGGACGGGGACTTCACGTCGATGGCGACGATGTCGCCGGCGCGGGCCTTGATGTCGGGACGGGCGGAGGCCACCGCATCCGAGCCGCGCCCGCGTCCGCCGCCGCCGTCCGCGGTCATGGCGAGGTGGGAGAGCTGCACCGCGATGGCGACGAACAGGCAGCAGAAGGCGAACATCACGAGCTTGATTCGCCCGCGCGCTACCGTATCGGGATCGGTGCGGTCGAGGCCGAAAAGCCCGCGCACCACATGACGGACGCCGCGCCAGGCGAGGTGGCCGAGATGCACCGTGAACGGCCACAGCACGTTCCAGCTTGCGACGGCGGCCCGCGCGGAGCCGCGCGCGGTGGCGCGGCCGGCGGCCTTGCTGCCGGAGCCGAGACGATCGAGCAGCACCGCGCAGGAGGCGTCGGCATCCCGGAGCACGGGGCCGACGGCGGCGACGATGCCGGCCCACATGCGGGCGAGGCGGGCGGAGATGGAAGACAGATCAGCCATTTCGGACCTCGTCAGCGGAAACCGGCCAGGAATCCGGAGAGCTTTTCGAGGGGATTGGTGGGCTCCGGGGGCGGGGCGGGTGCCGGTGCGGCGGCGGCCGGCGCGGGCTGCATGGGGGGCAGGGGCCGCGGAGCGGCGGGACGGGGCGTGGCGGACGCGCTCGCGGCCGGCTTCGCCACCGGCGCATTGGCCGGGCGCAGCGCCGAAGTGGCCGGCACCGTGGCGCCACCCGAGCTCGTGGGGGCCGTGGTCGAAGCCGAGGGCTTGGAGCCGGCGGAAGAGGTGACGAGGGGGGCGTCCACCAGCGCCTCGATCATGCCGCCGATGCCGTCGCCGCTGGAGGCGGGCTTGGCGGGCAAATCGTCGAGGCTGGAAATCGAATCGACATCGAGCCGCTTCATGTCGAGATGGCGCTCGGCGAGGCCCTGGATGTAGATGGGCGAGGTGCGGCGCGCCCATTCCGCCCGCATCAGGGCGATGGAATCACGCTCCTTGCGGATCTGGGTGCGCAGGGTGGCGAGCCGCTCGGCCTCGGCGGTGGACGAGACCTTGAGCTGGTAGACCACCGCGGCGGTCACCAGAAGCGCGACGACCATCACGACATTGGCGACCCGAAACATCTCGACTAGCGTCTCCGCCCTGCGCGTTGCGGTGATGGGGGCGGAAGCAGCCCCATCAGGTCACCGCCCGGATGCGCCGGGGCGTCCGTGCGCTCGGCCGCGCGAAGTTTCGCGGACCTTGAGCGCGGGTTGCCTGCCACTTCGTCGGGACCGGGCTCTACGGCTCCTTTCGCCACGAGGCGGAAGGAGGGCTCCGGCCCTTCCGCTTGCGGCTGGTGGCGCGAGGCGGACGGTGCCTTTGACCGGTGTGACAGAAAAGTCTTAACGATCCTGTCCTCTAGGGAATGGAAGGTGACGACCACCAGCCGCCCCCCCGGCCTGAGCGCCCGCTCGGCGGCGGCGAGAGCGTCCACAAGCTCTTGCAATTCCTCGTTCACGGCGATGCGCAGGGCCTGAAACGTGCGGGTGGCGGGATGCACCTCGCCCGGCTTCGCCCAGACCACGCGCGAGACGATCTCGGCAAGTTGCGCCGTGCGGGTGATGGGCGCCTCTTCCCGCGCCTTCACGATGGCTTTGGCGATGGCGCGCGAATGCCGCTCCTCGCCGAAGGTCCAGATGATGTGGGCGAGGCGCACTTCATCGAGCGTGGCGCAGAGGTCGGCCGCCGAAAGGCCGTCCGCACCCATGCGCATGTCGAGCGGCCCGTCGCGGCGGAAGGAGAAGCCGCGCTCCGCCTCGTCGAGCTGCATGGAGGAGACGCCGATGTCCAACACCACCCCGTCGAGCGGCCCGAAATCCTGCTCGGCGGCGATTTCGTCGAGCCTTGAGAAACGGTCCTGCACGAGGAGGAGGCGCTTGCCTGAGGCTTCCACCAGCGTCTGCCCGGCGGCGATGGCCGTGGGGTCGCGGTCGATGGCGAGCACCTGGCAGTCCGCCGCAGCGAGGATGGCGGAGGTGTAACCTCCCGCGCCGAAGGTGCCATCCACATAGTGGCCGGCATCCTTCGGCGCGAGGTGCGCGAGAACCTCGCGAAGCATCACCGGCAGATGACGGGCCGGTCCGCCAGCGGCGTCGGCGGGGCCGACCCCGTGGCCCGTCGTCATGTCCGTTCGCCCCTCGGGTTCTCCGCTCGGGAGCCGATGGCCTGGCGCAGCTCGCGCACCCTTCGGGTGGCCTCCGCGAGATGTGCCTTCAGCCGCTCCGGTTCCCAGATCCGGAACTTGTGTCCCATGCCCACGAACGCCACTTGGTCGGCGATCGCCGCATGGGCCTTCAAACTCTCCGTCAGCACCACCCGGCCCTCCGGATCGATGCGCAGCGTCTCGCTGGTGCCGTAGAGGGCGGCGGCCAGCTCCTCGCGGGCCATTTCCGCCATGTCGGGGTCGGCCAGCAG
>JAYSCE010000539.1:0-2954 GCA_041915035.1 Xanthobacter sp. | reverse complement strand
GATGGCCGAAATCGTCAAGGGAGCCGAAGAGATGTCCGTGAAGCTGAGCGACCTGAAGGTGAAGCTGTTCACCGACGGTGCCGACAAGGCGCAGATCGTGGAAATGGCGAAGCAGCCCCACATCGCCGGCTTCACCACCAACCCCTCTTTGCTGCGCAAGGCCGGCGTAACCGATTATGAAGCCTACGCAAAAGATCTCGTGGCGGCGGTGCCGGACCGGCATATCTCGTTCGAGGTCTTCTCCGACGACATCCCCGAAATCCGCGCCCAGGCCCGCGTCATCGCGACCTGGGGCGAGCATGTGCATGTGAAGCTCCCGGTCTCCACCACCCGCGGCGAAACCTTGTACGAGCTGGTGCGCGACCTCGTGCAGGACGGCGTGAAGGTCAACCTCACCGCCATCTTCGACGTCCCCCAGGTGGACGAGGGCGTGAAGGCCCTGGCCGGCGGAGCGCCTTCGATTATCTCGGTTTTCGCCGGCCGGCTGGCCGACCTGGGCATCGATTACAAGCCGGCCATTTCCCGCGCCGTCGAGCTGTCCCGCGCCACACCGAACGTCGAGGTCATCTGGGCCTCCACCCGCGAGGTGTGGAACGTGATCGAGGCGGATCAGATGGGCTGCCACATCATCACCGCCCCCGCTGACGTGCTGAAGAAACTGCCCGCCATGGGATCCCGCACCGCCGCCGAGCTTTCCCTGGACGCCGTGAAGGCCTTCCGCGCCGACGCACTCGCCGCCGGCCTGACCCTCGATCTCAAGGGCCGCGCCGCCGCCGAATGAGTCTCATCGCCTCCTGACCACGAACAAGGCACGCCGCGGCATTGCGCAGCGGCGTCGCGCTGTTACACTGGCCGCAAGGCGCAGCCGGCCGTGGACCTTCGCGGCGGCCTGAGCGCACGGGACCGCCTTGCGGCGAGGGACAGGATATGAGGGACGAGACGCACGGGCCCGGTGGGGGTCCGGAGCAGTCTTGCCGCAGCGGAAACGTTGCCGAGGCAACGGTTTCCCCCCTGCGTGCGGAAACGGGTGTTGGTCCGAAGGACCAGCCTCCTGCCGCACCGTGTGCCGCCTCTGCACCGTCCCCGGATCGCCGGACTGAATCGCGACTGGCGAGTTCCCACGGCATCTACGCCGCCATTGATCTCGGCACCAACAATTGCCGCCTCCTGATCGCACGGCCAACCGCCCGCAGCTTCCGCGTGGTGGACGCTTTCTCGCGCATCGTTCGCCTTGGCGAAGGGCTCGGCGCGTCCGGTCGCCTGTGCGACGGCGCCATGGAACGGGCCTTGTGCGCGCTTGAAATCTGCGCCGCCAAAATGGACCTGCGCGGCGTCACCCGCGCCCGGATGGTGGCGACCGAGGCCTGCCGCTCCGCCGTCAACGGCGAGGATTTCTGCTCGCAGGTCGAGGCCCGCACCGGGCTGACGCTGGAGGTGGTTGACCGCCGCACCGAGGCAGGCCTCGCCGCGACCGGGTGCGCGCCGCTGGTGGACCCTTCCTGCGAGGGGGCTGTGCTGTTCGACATTGGCGGCGGTTCGACCGAAGTGGTCTGGCTTGGCCGCCGCTCGGCCGGCGACGATGGCCCGCCGCGCGCCCGCATCCGCTCCTGGGTCTCGCTGCCCGTTGGCGTCGTTTCCCTCTCGGAGCGCCACGGCGGCGTGAAGGTTTCGCCGGACGTGTTCCACACCATGGTCGACGAAGTGTGCGCCATGCTCGATGGCGTGCGCCAGAGCTGGGGGGTCCGCGCCCCCGCCCGGCTGCATCTCTTGGGCACTTCGGGGACCGTGACGACGGTCGCCGGCATTCATCTCGGGCTCGATCGCTATGATCGGGCGCGTGTGGACGGGGCCTGGCTCGGTGCCAGCCACATCGAGCAGGTGGTTGACCGGCTGATGACCATGAGCTTCGAGGAACGCGTCGCCAATCCCTGCATCGGCGCCCAGCGGGCAGATCTCGTCCTTGCCGGCTGCGCCATCATGGAAGCGGTGCGCCGGGTATTTCCCGCCGACCGGCTGCGGGTCGCCGATCGCGGGCTGAGGGAGGGGATGCTGGTGCAGATGATGCGAGCGGACGGCGTGTGGCGGAACGGCCGCTCGGCCGACGGCTTCCACGCGACCCCGCCGAACGGAAGCCGTCCAGCGTGACCACACCACCCCGTGGGCCGGACGGCCGGCCGCTGAAGGTTCGCGTGAAGACCTCGCGCGGCCGCACCACCTCCCAGCAGAAATGGCTTCAGCGCCAGCTGAACGACCCCTATGTGGCGCGCGCCAAGCGCGAGGGCTGGCGCTCCCGCGCGGCGTTCAAGCTCATCGAGATGGACGAAAAGGCGAAGCTTTTGAAGCGGGGCCTGCGCATCGTCGATCTCGGCGCTGCGCCCGGCGGCTGGAGCCAGGTGGCGGCGCAGAAGATCGGCCTCGACCAGGGGCAAGGCAAGATCGTCGCAATCGACCTTCTCGAGATGGACCCGATTCCCGGTGTCGTCTTCGCCCAGATGGACTTCCTCGCCCCCGACGCGCCGGGGCGGCTGATGGAGATGCTCGGCGGGCAGGCGGATTTAGTGATGTCCGATATGGCGGCCAACGCCACGGGTCACAAGAAGACCGACCACTTGCGCATCGTCGGCCTCGTGGAACTCGCGGCTGATTTTGCCAGGCAGGTACTTGCGCCGGGCGGAGCCTTCCTCGCCAAAGTCATCCAGGGGGGCACCGAGGGCACGCTCCTCGCCAATCTCAAGCGCGATTTCGCGCTGGTGCGCCATATCAAGCCCGCCGCCAGCCGAGCCGATTCGGCCGAGCTTTACGTGCTCGCAACCGGTTTCCGGGGAAAGGTCGAAGCCGCGGAGGACGAGACCGACGAAGCGGAAGCCTAGTCCGGCGGCACTTCGTTGCGCGGATCGTCCAGATCCGGCTTGCGGGCCGTAAGCGAGGCGCCCGCATCCTTCGGCAGGGGAATA
>JAYSCE010000538.1:0-2959 GCA_041915035.1 Xanthobacter sp. | reverse complement strand
CGCACCGTCTCCCCGCCCACCCGTCGGGCGGCGGCCATCGCGGTGATCGAGAACCCGTTCGCCGGCCGCTATGTCGAAGACCTTTCCGATCTCATCGCCATGGGCGACGAACTGGGCGGGCTTCTCGCGAAGAAGGCTGTGGAGGCCCTCGGCATCGAGGGGCCTTCCGCCGAGAGCTACGGCAAGGCTGCCCTCGTGGGCGAGAATGGCGAGCTGGAGCACGCCGCGGCCCTTCTTCACCCCAAGATGGGCGCGCCGGTGCGCGCGGTGCTCGGCAAGGGCGCGGCGCTCATTCCCTCGTCCAAGCGGCGGGGCGGGCTCGGGGCGGATCTGGACATTCCACTCGGCCACAAGGATGCGGCCTTCGTGCGCAGCCATTTCGACGGCATGATCGTGAACGTGTCGGATGCCCCGCGCGCAAACGAGATCGTGGTCGCCGTGGCGGTGACAGATTCCGGCCGGCCCCTGCCGCGCGTCGGCGGGCTGAAGAAAGACGAGATCAAGGGTGAGGACGGGCTGAGATAGGCCGCGCCCTCGCGCGGACGGTTCGTGTGAAATCATAAAGGGGAATGGACATGAAGAAGCTGGTCGCGGCATCCCTCGCCGCTCTCCTCCTCGCCGCAGGCGGGGCGCGGGCGCAGCAGGGCGAGATCAAGGTAGGCGAGATCAATTCCTATTCATCGCTGCCCGCCTTCCTTGACCCTTATCGCAAGGGGATGGATCTGGCGCTGAAGGAAGTGAACGACGCTGGCGGCATCAAGGGCAAGAAGCTCGTCATCATCTCCAAGGACGATGGCGGCAAGCCGGCCGACGCGCTCACCGCCGCCAACGAGCTGGTCTCGCGCGATGGCGTGGTGATGATCGCCGGCGGCTTCCTCTCCAATGTCGGCCTCGCCCTCGCCGACTTCGCCAAGCAGAAGCAGGTGATGTACCTCGCCGCCGAGCCGCTCACCGATGCGCTCGTCTGGTCGAAGGGCAACGAATATACCTTCCGTCTGCGCACCTCGAACTACATGCAGGCCGCCATGCTGGCGGAAGAGGCAGCAAAGCTGCCCGCCAAGCGCTGGGCGACCATCGCCCCCAACTACGAGTTCGGTCAGTCCTTCGTCGCGGTATTCAAGGAGCTTCTCAAGAAGCGCAAGCCGGACGTGGAGTTCGTCGCCGAGCAGTGGCCGCCGCTGGGCAAGATCGACGCCGGCCCGGTGCTGCAGGCCATCGACGCCGCCAATCCCGACGCCATCCTCAACGCCACCTTCGCCGGCGATCTCGTGAAGCTCGTGCGTGAGGGCAACACCCGCGGTATCTTCAAGAACCGCGCGGTGGTGAGCTATCTCACCGGCGAGCCGGAATATCTCGACCCGCTGAAGACCGAGACCCCCGAGGGCTGGATCGTCACCGGCTATCCCTGGTACGGCATCAAGACCGCCGAGCATCAGGCCTTCCTCGACGCCTACCAGCAGCTCCACAAGGACTATCCGCGCCTCGGCTCCATCGTCGGCTATTCGACCGTGAAGTCCATCGCAGCGGTGCTGAAGGCGACGGACGACTATTCCACTGCCGGCCTCGTGAAGGCGATGGCGAACCTCAAGGTCTCTACCCCCTTCGGCGATGTGGTCTACCGCGCGGCCGATCACCAGTCGACCATGGGCGCCTATATCGGCACGACCTCCCAGAAGGACGGGCAGGGCATCATGGTGAACTTCAAGTTCAAGCCTGGTGCCGACTACCTGCCGCCCGAGGCCGAAGCCGCGAAGCTGCGGCCGGCGAACTGAGGCGGATTTTTCCGCCCGTCGTGGCCGGGCTTGTCCCGGCCATCCACGCGGATCGGCCAGGAGCCGTTTTCGGACGTGCGATCCCTCGGCCCGACGTGGATGCCCGGGACGAGCCCGGGCATGACAGACCACGTGTTTAAAGACGGCGCGGGCGGATCTACCGCCCCCGCATCCGGCCCCCGCCCTCGACGGCGGGTGGCCCAACAAGACCAAAACTTCCAGCAGGTGAACGAGAGGCTGAAGCCGTGGAATTTCTTCTGGTCCAGGCCCTGAGCGGGCTCGCCAGCGCCGCGTCGCTGTTTCTGGTGGCGTCAGGGCTGTCGATCATCTTCGGCGTCACGCGCATCGTGAACTTCGCCCATGGCGCCTTCTACATGCTGGGCGCCTACGTGGCCTACACGCTGACGACGCGCTTTGCCGGCCCGCTCGGCTTCTGGGGCGCCATCGTCGCGGCGGCGATCATCGTCGCCTTGCTCGGCGCGCTGATGGAGATGGTGCTGCTGCGGCGCATCTATCAGGCGCCCGAACTCTTCCAGCTCCTCGCCACCTTCGGTGTGACGCTGATGGTGCAGGACCTCGTGGTGGTGATCTGGGGCCCGGAAGACCTGCTTGGCCCGCGCGCGCCCGGCTTCACCGGTGCCATCAGCCTGTTCGGCCGCATGGTGCCCACCTACGACCTGTTCATGATGACCCTCGGCCCGGTGGTGCTCGGCATCCTGTGGCTCCTGTTCCACAAGACCCGCTGGGGCGTGCTGGTGCGCGCGGCGACGCAGGACCGCGAGATGGTTGCGGCGCTGGGCGTGAACCAGAAATGGCTGTTCACCGGCGTGTTCGCCCTCGGCGTCTTCCTCGCCGCGCTGGGCGGCGCCCTGCAGATCCCGCGCACCACCGTGACCCATGCCATGGACCTCTCCATCATCGTGGAAGTGTTCGTGGTGGTGGTCATCGGCGGCCTCGGCTCGGTATTCGGCGCCTTCGTGGCGGCCATCATCGTCGCCGAACTGAACGCCTTCGGCATCCTCATCCTGCCGCAGATCTCGCTCATCACCGTGTTCCTGGTGATGGCGGTGGTGCTGGTGGTGCGACCCTGGGGCCTGTTCGGCAAGCCCGAGAGCGCGCCCCGTGCCGCCGCTGGCCTCACCATCCGGCCCTGGCGCCCGTTCACCCAGGCCGAGCGCGTCGCGGTG
>JAYSCE010000537.1:1704-2963 GCA_041915035.1 Xanthobacter sp. | reverse complement strand
CCGCGGGGTTTATTGACGGCCACGATATATCCGAATGAATATAGCTTGTTCGCCTGTTCATTTCGGAGCCTTGCCATGCGCGCTCGCATTTGCGCCGTTGTTTTTCTTTGCATTTCCGCCGCAGCGTCTCGTGCCGACGACATCCGCCTCGTTGCTGCGGGCAGCCTCACCGGCGCGTTCAACGCGATGATCGCGGACTATGGCCGCACCCATTCCAAGGATCACATCGCAACCAGATGGGGCCCGTCCGGGGTGCTCAGAACGGAGCTGGAAAACGGCGGCGCCTTCGACATCTTCGCCTCTGCAGCTTTGCCCCATGCGCAGGCGCTGACGGACAAGGGCCTTGCCAGCGACAGCGTGCTGTTCGCCCGCAATGCGCTGTGCGCAATCGCGCTCTCGGATGGCCCACAGCTCGCTTCCGATACGCTGGTAAGGACGCTGCTGAAGCCGGACATCCGCCTCGCCACGTCGACGCCGAAGGCCGATCCGGGCGGAGACTATACGTGGGAGCTGTTCGCGCTCATCGATAAGCAGCATCCGGGGGCCTTCGCCGCGTTGAGCGGCAAGGCCCAGCAGGTGTTTGGCGGCGCGGCGACCACCGGGCCGCTCAACGGCCGCCACAGGCTCGCCGTGGCGCTCGGTGACCGGAGCGCGGACGTGGCGATCTACTATTGCTCGGGCACACAGGAGATGAGCAAGGCTGAGCCCGGCCGGTACAAGGTGGTGGCACTGCCGCGCGACCTCGGTGTCGGGCCGGAATATGGACTGACGCTCGCCAACACGGCATCCCTGCCGGCCGCTGACTTCGCCATGTACATCCTCTCGCCGGCCGGCCAGAAGACACTGTCGGATTTTGGCTTCATTCCGGTCACGCTGCCCGCTGCGCGCTGATTCGACCGCAGCGATCCCGGCCCCAGCGGTGGCGCGCCGACGCTTGCGGCGCCTCATCTTTTTAAATGGACAGGAAAGCCGGCCCGTTCCTTGACCCGGCTACCTGCCTTTATTCACCCCCAGCGCAAATACGGTGGAAGGGGGATGCGTCTGTCACATTTTTGCACCAGTGTCGTTCCACTGCATCAGTCCGGACTGCGCGAGTCGTCGCGCGGCCGGTAGCGCTGGGACGGTCAGGCACACATGAGCGATGAGCCGGTCGGGTACGCCGCAAGAGACGTGAGGCCGCGGCGCAGTCTGTTCGCCCGCCTGTTCGCGCCCGTCGTGGTCGTGCTGCAGAACCCCGAGGCCGACAACCCCGACGCCGA
>JAYSCE010000537.1:0-1694 GCA_041915035.1 Xanthobacter sp. | reverse complement strand
CATGGGCCTCACTTCCATCGTGCCGACGCCGACGGTGACGATTGCGGCCCTTGCGGCATCGGCCGTCGCTGCGTTCTCGCTGCTTGCCATCATCGGCCGGGAAGTCTGGCGCATCTGGCAGGCGCGGGCGCGCGGGCGCGCCGCCTCGCGGCTCCACGTGCGGATTATCGGCCTGTTCGCCATCGTCGCCGTGGTGCCGGCAGTGGTGGTGGCTCTGGTGGCGAGCTTCACCCTCGATCGAACCCTCGACCGCTATTTCTCCGAACGCACGCAGGAGATCGTCGGCTCGGCCTCCTCTGTGGCGCAGACCTATGTGCGCGAGCACGCGCTCTCCATCCGCGGTGACGCGTTGGCCATGGCCAACGATCTGTCGCAGCAGAAGAATCTCTACGACACGGACATCGACAAGTTCCGCCAGGTGCTGACCGCCCAGGCCGCCCTGCGCAACGTGCCGGGCGCCCAGATCATCCACCGCGACCTGTCCGTGGTGGAGCGTGCGAACCTGCGCACGGGCCGCGAATTCCTCGTGCCCACGAACATCGCCATCAATGAGGCAACCACCGAGCAGCCCATAATTTATGTGGATTCGGACTATGTGGGCGCCGTGGTGCCGCTCACCGGGTTCGACGATCTTTTCCTTTACGTGGCTCGGCCGATCGATCCCCGCGTTCTCGGCTATCTGAAGGTGACGAGCGACACGCTGGCCGACTATCGCGCGCTGGAGCAGCGGCGGTTCAGCGTCCAGCTCGCCTTCGCCGCCATGTATTCGATCGTCACGCTGATCGTGCTCCTGTCAGCGGTCTGGCTCGGCGTCACGTTTTCCAAATGGCTGGTGGCGCCCATTCGCCGGCTGATGTGGGCGGCGGATCGTGTGGCCAAGGGCAATCTCGACATCCAGGTGCCGGTGAACCGCGCCGAGGGCGACCTCGCGACCCTCGGCGAAACCTTCAACAAGATGACCGGCGAACTGAAGACCCAGCGCAACGCCCTCGTCAGCGCCCGCGACCAGATGGACAGTCGCCGCCGCTTCACCGAGGCGGTGCTCTCCGGCGTCGGCGCGGGGGTGATCGGCCTTGATGCCGACGCCCGGGTCACCATCCTCAACCTTTCGGCGGAGCGGCTGCTGGGTGTCTCCGAGGCCGAGGGCCTGGGTCGCCCGCTCGCCGAGGTGGTGCCGGAGACGGCAACCCTGCTCGAAGAGGCGAGGGGCGCCGGTCAGCGCGCGGTTCAGGGAAACATCACGGTGCAGCGCGACGGCCGCGAACGTATCTTCGCCATGCGCGTCACCACCGAGCAGTCGGCGGCCGAAGCGCACGGCTGGGTGGTGACGCTCGACGACATCACCGCCCTCATCACCGCCCAGCGCACATCGGCGTGGGCGGACGTGGCGCGGCGTATCGCCCACGAGATCAAGAACCCGCTCACCCCCATACAGCTCTCCGCCGAGCGGCTGAAGCGCAAATACGGCCGCCACATCACCCAGGATCGCGACGTCTTCGACCAGTGTACGGACACCATCATCCGGCAGGTCGGCGACATCGGCCGCATGGTGGATGAGTTCTCCTCCTTCGCCCGGATGCCCAAGCCCGTGGTGGACGCGCAGGATCTTGCCGAGACCGTCCGCCAGGCGGTCTTCCTCATGCGGGTCGGGCACCCGGATGTCACCTTCGAGACCGAACTGCCCACCGCGCAGC
>JAYSCE010000536.1:1858-2970 GCA_041915035.1 Xanthobacter sp. | reverse complement strand
TGGGCATCTACCCGCTGCGCAACAGCGCGCCGGAACCGCTCATCACCGAACTGGAGACGCTGCTGGATTCCGGCGAGGGCGGGCTCAGCCACAAGCTGGTGAAGTTCCAGGCCATCAACCGGATGAACTCGGTGATGGTGGTGGCCAAGAAGCCGGAGCTGCTCCGCACCGCCGCCACATGGATCGAGCGCCTCGACCGTTCCGACAGCTCGGTGGGCGTGCGCGTCTATCGCCTGCGCTACGGTGACGCCCGCCAGACCGCGCGGGTGCTGAACGAACTGTTCAACGGCACCTCCTCGCAGGGGCTGGACCAGGCCTCCAACCAGATCGCGCCGGGCTCCGGAACCTCCGGCTCCTCCAGCGGCGGCTCGAACGGGCCCATGTCCGTGCAGCAGCGCCTCGGCCAGACGCCGCAGCAGAACCAGGGTCAGAACGGCCAGAACGCCCAGCCGGTGAACCGGGGCGAGACCGACAACGAGCTGCAGGGCGGTGCCGGCGGCTCCGGCCCCTCGGGCGCCGGCGGCGCCATCCTCTCCGGCATCCGGATCACCGCCGATCAGGTGAACAACTCCCTGCTCATCTATGCGAGCCAGGAGAACTACAAGATCATCGAGCGCACCCTGCTCCAACTCGACCAGCCGCAATTGCAGGTGGCCATCGAGGCCACGGTGGCGGAGGTCACGCTCAACGACCAGCTCGCCTATGGCGTGCAGTTCTTCCTCACCAGCAAGGATCTGGGACTCGGCAAGAACAACGGCTCGGCGGTGAACACGCTCTCCAGCGAGATCACCAACCAGGCCATCAACCGCGTGCTGCCGGGCTTCAACCTGCTCATCGGCCGCGAGAACCAGCCCAAGGCCATCCTCGACGCCCTGCACACCGTCACCGACGTGAAGGTGCTGTCCAATCCCTCCGTGGTGGTGGTGGACAACCAGAAGGCGACCCTTCAGGTGGGTGACGAGGTGCCGGTCTCCACCGGCAGCGCCACCGTGCTCACCTCCTCCAACACGGTGGTCAACACCATCGAGTACAAGAATACCGGCATCATCCTGCATGTGACGCCGCGGGTGAACGTGAACGGGCAGGTCCGGCTCGACGTGGAGCAGGAGATC
>JAYSCE010000536.1:0-1848 GCA_041915035.1 Xanthobacter sp. | reverse complement strand
GCAACGTCGCCCCCTCCGAGACCACGGGCGGCGCGGCGGGGGCCTCCGGCGGCGCCACCACCACGCTCACGCCCACCGTCTCCCAGCGCAAGGTGAAGAGCACCATCGCGGTGACCAGCGGGCAGACCGTGCTGCTCGCCGGCCTCATCAGCGAGCGCAGCGACGGCGTGCGCCAGGGCGTGCCGGTGCTGGACCAGATCCCGGGCGTGGGCGATGCCTTCGCCCACAAGGACACCACGGTGAAGCGCACCGAACTCATCATCTTCATCCGCCCGCAGATCATCCGCGACAACATGGATGCCCACACGGTGGCGGAGGAATTGCGCGCCAAGCTGAAGGGCTCGGTGGGCGTGTTGCCGGGCGGCCCCCAGCCGCTCATCAACCGGTGAGGCCCGCCATGGCCGACGCCGCAGATGCGATGGGGGAGCGCCTGACGGGCCTCGGCCCCCCTCCCCGCGCCGCGAGCCGGGCCGAGACGACGGCCCTCGCGGTCGTCTGCCTCGCCGCCATGGGCGCGAGCCTCGCGGTGGCCGGGCTTCCCACCGGTCTGCCCCTCGCCGCCCTGGTGCCGGTGCTCGCGGCCATCGCCGTCATCGATGCACGGCACTTCCTTATTCCCGATGCCCTGAACGCCGCCGGCATCGCCCTCGGCCTCGCCTATGCGGCGCTCGCTGCAGACGACGCTACGGAAGGGCTGATGGCGGCGACCGCGCGCGGCCTTCTCCTCGGCCTCCTCTTCCTCGGCCTGCGCACGGGATATCGCGCGCTGCGCGGACGCGACGGACTGGGCCTCGGCGACGTGAAGCTGGCGGTGCTGGCGGGCGTCTGGCTGGAGGTGACGGCCATCCCCCTCGCCATCGAGATCGCCGCCCTCTCCGCGCTCCTCGCCTATGCCCTGCGCCGTCGCGCGAGCGGCCGGGCGCTCAAGTTCGACGGGCGGCTGCCGTTCGGCCTGTTCCTCGCGCCGGCGGTGTGGATCGCCTTCATGATCGACGCCCTCCTCCTCAAGGCGAGCTGAGCCATGCGCCCGGAAGAGACCCCGCCTTCATTCCCCAGCGTCATTCGTCGCGCGACCGTCTCGCTCGCGCTGATGCTGGCTCTGGTGTTCGCCGTCACCGGCCCAGCCCTCGCGGGAGGGAAGGACGGCACCCAGTCCCGCGCCTATGCGGCCTACGCGAAGGGCGACTACGTGACCGCCGCCGCGCTGCTCATTCCCCTCGCATGGCAGGGGGATGCGAAGGCGCAGGGCATGGTCGGCTACCTCTATGAGACCGGAAAGGGCGTGCCGCAGGACTTCGTGGTCGCCGCCCAGTGGTACGGCTGCGCCGCCGAGCAGGGCGACCCCACCGCGCAATATCTGTTCGGCCTCGCCTACGACAAGGGGCGCGGCGTGCCCGTGGACGTGGTGCTCTCGCAGAAATGGCTGATCCTCGCCGCCGCCCGCGCCGGCAAGCAGGAACGCGACACCTTCACCCGCATCCGCGATGCGGTCGCCTCCAAGATGAGCCGGGCGCAGATCGCCGTCGCGCAGGAGCAGGCCATCCTGTGGATGCCGGCCCCGCCCTTCGTGCCCGATCCCCTGTGGCTGAACCGTCCGCGCTCGTTCACGCCCTTCTAACCGGCGCGGGTGTTCAATGCCGGCCGTAATCGCGGATTGCGGAGGCGTCATGGCCCTGTTCGACCAGATGATCGGCGGTCTCGTTGCGAGCGTCGTCGGCCAGATCCGGAAAAGCGGCGCGGTGGGCGGCCTGCTCGATGGGCTTCTGAACAGCCCCGCCGTCACCGCCTTGCCCGGCTGGATCGACCGGACCATGGCGGGTACCAGCTTCGGCGGCCTGGAGGGATTCG
>JAYSCE010000535.1:0-2971 GCA_041915035.1 Xanthobacter sp. | reverse complement strand
CTGCCAGCACCACATGATCGGCGGTTAGGACGCGCGCCTCGCCGGTGGCCATGTCGCGATATTCGACGCCCATCACCCGCTTCGTGCCGGGCTCGCGCAGCAGCCGCACCACCTTGGCGCCGGGGCGCAGCTCGTAGTTCGGCAGCTTCTCGATCTCCGGCAGCAGCCGGGCGGTGAACTTGTAGACCGCGCCGGTGGGGCAGCCCGAGGTGCAGATGCCGGTGGAGACGCAGGCGTTGGGGCTGTCCGGCCGCGTGTCGATGGCCTTGCGGTTGGGAATGGCGTGCGAATAGGGCTCGTCCATCGCGTTCACCGCATCGACGATCATCACGTCGGCGGGGCGCAGCGGCTTCGGCGGCACATAGATGCCGTCCGGCAGTTCCTCCAGTTGCTCCTCGGTGCCGCAGACGACGATCCGCCGCTCCACCGCCTCGTAATGGGGGGCGAGGTCCGAATAGGAGATAGGCCAATCCCGGAAATCGCGCGCGGAGAAGCGCACGCTCACCCCGTTCCAGAGGTTCTGGAGGCCGTTGACGGCGAGAATCTGGTAGTGGTGGAAGGTGTTGTCCGGCCAGCCGGTGGAGCCGTCCGCGCCCTTCTCGAACAGGGGATGGACGAACAGGCTGTCGTGCGGCTCCGCCGGCCACACGGTGTTGGAGCGGATGCCGAAGTCGAGCTGGGTGCCCGGCGGGTCCACGCGCTTGAAATGGTCGTCGGCGAGGCGCCCGCCCTGTTCCAGCGAGACCACGTTGAGGCCCGCTTTCGCCAGCTCATAGGCGAGCATGCCGCCGCCGGCGCCGGTGCCGACGACGATCACGTCGCAGTGCGATGCCTTAGCCATGCGCGTCTCCCGAAGCCTTTCCGGCCACCGGCCGCCCGCCGACCAGCGGCCATTCCCCCACCGAGCCCAGGAAGCTGGGCGAGGCGAAATGCACATATTCAAAGAAGGTGGCCACCGCCTCCGCATCCTCGGCGAGGTGCTCGCGACGCACGTCGCCCCCGGGGAAGCCGGCACGTTCGGCGATGCGGTGGAAGGCGGCGTTGAGCTGGGTGTTCAGCGCTGCGATGCGGGCGAGGTCGCCCACCATCGGTTCCAGCGCCGCGTGGTAGGGGCCAAGCGGCAGGAGGGCGACGACGAGCGCCTCGAAATCGAGGGGGGCGTCGGGAGGGGTCTCGCTCATGGGGTCTCCTCAGGCCGCGCGCAGGCGGCCGAGCTCGCGCAGGGGCCGCCCGCTCCTCAGGTGGCGCTCGATCTCTTCCAGGCTCACGCCGTTGGTCTCCGGCACCAGCCACTGGGTGAACGCGAGGCCGGCGACGCACACCACGGCATAGAGGCCGAACACGCCGGCGAGGCCGAACTCGGCCACCAGAACCGGGAAGCTGAACACCACGATGAAGTTGAAGCCCCAGTTCACCAGCGAGGCGATGCTCATGCCCAGCGCCCGGCAATCCAGCGGGAACACCTCGGACATCATCACCCACGGCAGCGGGCCGATGGCGATGGCGAAGGAGGCGATGTAGAGCACGAGGCCGGCGAGCGCGAGCACGCCGAGCGACGGGCTGCCGGTGGCCGCGGCGATGGCGATGGCGCCCAGCGACACCGCCGTTCCCGCAAAGCCGATGAGCAGCAGCAGGCGCCGGCCGAGCCGGTCGATGAGCATCATGCCCACCACCGTCATCAGCACGTTGACCACGCCGATGCCGGCGGTGGCGAGGATCTGGGTGGTGGTGGAGCTGAAGCCGGACAGCTCGAACACCGTGGGCGCGTAATAGATCACGGCGTTGATGCCGGAGAGCTGCTGCAGCAGGAACAGCCCCATGGCGACGATGAGCGCAGGGCGCACGCGCGGGGAGACGAGATCGGCGAAGGTCGCCTTGCGGCCCTCGTCGGCGGCCGCAGCGGCGCGGATCTCCTCATATTCGGCAGCGACGGCGGGATCGGTCTCCGGCTTCTCGCGCATGCGGGCCAGCGCCGCCTTCGCCTCGGCGCTGCGGCCGCGCATGGCGAGCCAGCGGGGGGTGTCGGACAAGGAGAAGATGCCGGCGAACAGCAGCACCGCCGGCACCGCGCCCATGGCGAACATCCAGCGCCAGTTCTCGTCGAAGGCGTAGCCCACCACATAGGCGCCAAGGATGCCGAGCGTGATGGCGAGCTGGTAGATGGAGACCAGCATGCCGCGCTCCTTGGCCGGCGCGCTCTCCGAGATGTAGAGCGGCGCCATCATGGCCGCGACGCCGACCGCGAGGCCGATGACGAGACGGGCAAGGGTCAGGGTCCAGAGGCCATGTGCCAGCGCGCTCAGGAGCGCCCCGCCGACGAACAGGATGGCGGACCAGAGCAGCAGCTTGCGGCGTCCCGCGGCGGCGGCGAGCCGCCCGCCGACGATGGCGCCGATGAAGGCGCCGAAGGGCACCGCCGCCGTCATCATGCCTTCCGCGACGGGATCAATGCCGAGGTCCCGGCGCAGCGGCGCGAGCGCGCCCGCGATGACGCCCTCGTCGAAGCCGAACAGCGCCCCGGCGAGGCCGGCGATGGCGGCGATCAGATAGATCATGGCGCTTCCCTTCGCGCTTTACCGCCCGCCGGACAGCCCGGCGGCGCGGCCCCTGTGTCGTGAAGGCCCGGTGTCCGGGCGTCAGGCCAGCACCACGCGCGCCACCTTGCGGACGGCGGCGATGATGTCGTCCTCGTCCTCGGGCGTGAGCGTGGAGGCGATGGTGAGCAGCGCGCCGCGCGCGTGCAGGTCGTCGCAGTTCGGCAGGGCGCCGGCGGCGTAGCTGTAGCTCTGGCCGAAGGCGTTGGACGGGTGCGTCCAGGGGAAGCCGTCGCGGCTGTCCGAGCGCTTGTTCACCAGGCTCGGGATGTTGGAATACCAGTGCATCCCCCACTCGCGCATGGCGAGGCAGGCGAGCGAGCCGGCCGGCCCGGCGATGCCCTCAGCGCGCAAAGCGTCCACGAAGCGGCGGGCGG
>JAYSCE010000534.1:0-2974 GCA_041915035.1 Xanthobacter sp. | reverse complement strand
CCGCTTCATCGCCTCGGCAACGCCCAGCACGCGGGCACCCAGCGCTGCACGATCGATGACGCCGTCCCGGGCAACGCCCGGAAAGGCCGCCTCCACCGGCGCCACCGCCGCCCGCCGATAGAGCGCGTGGACCGACGCGTCGGCATCGTGCACCGGCACCCCCAGCGCCCGGAACATCCGCGCGGTGGCCGACTTGCCCATGCCGATGGACCCGGTGAGGCCGAGGACCCACATGGCGTCAGGCCTCCAGTTGCCCCTTGGCGCGAAGATCTTCCACCAGCACCGCGCGCAATTCCGGCGTGACCTCCGGCGTAACGCCGAACCAGCGCCGGAAGCCGGGCACGCCCTGGTGCAGCAGCATCCCCAGTCCGTCCACGGTGCGGAAGCCAGCGGCGGAGGCGGCTTTGAGGAGCGGCGTCATGAGCGGCACGTAAACGATGTCGCTCACCACCGTCTCCTGGCGCAGGCGGGCGAGATCGAGTGTCAATGGCTCCGATCCCTTCATGCCCAGCGACGTGCAGTTCACGAGGATGTCCGACTCACCCATTACCTCGGCGATGCGGTCGAAGGCGAGCGGGCGCACGGTCGGGCCGAACAGGGCGGCCACCGTCTCGGCCCGCTCCAGCGTGCGATTTGCGAGGACAACGCGGTCGAAGCCGCGGCCCACCAGCGCATGCACCACAGCGCGCGACGCGCCGCCGGCGCCGATCACGAGCGCACAGTTGCGCGCCCCGTCCCAGCCCGGCGCGGACGCGTCGAGATTGGCGATGAAGCCGTAGCCGTCCGTGCTGGCGCCATGGAGTTTGCCGCCCTCCAGCCAGAGGGTGTTGGCTGCGCCCAAGGCGGCCGCGCTCTCGTCCGCCTCGTCGAGGACGGAGAAGGCAATCTCCTTGTTAGGCAAGGTGACGTTGCAGCCGGCATAGCCGCGCGCGGCAAGGCTCCGGTAGAAATCCGCCGCCGTTTCGGGTGGCACCTCCTCGCGCTCATAGGCGCCGTCGATGCCATAGGCCTTGAGCCAATAGCCGTGCAGCAGCGGCGAGCGCGAATAGGTGACGGGCTGGCCGGTGACACAGGCCCGCACCGTCATGGCAGCAGCCCCTGCTCACGGAAGAAGGGCAGAAGCTGCAGCAGAGGCAGGCCGAGAATGGTGAAGTGGTCCCCATCCACGCGGGTGAAGAGATGCACGCCCACCGATTCGAGCTGATAGGCGCCCACGGAGGTCAGCACCCGGGGGCCGGCGGCAGCGAGATAGGCGGACAACGTCTCCTCGGTCAGCGGGCGCATGGTGAGGAAGGCGCTCACCACAGTATCGAACAGCACCACGCCGTCGCAGGCCACCGCGACCGCCGAATGCAGCGCATGGGTCTGCCCGGACAGCTCAAACAGCTGCGCGCGAGCGGCCTCGACGGACACCGGCTTGTGGTAGATTTTCGGCCCCAGCGCCAAGGTCTGGTCGGCTCCCAGCACCAGGCGTCCCGGCGCGGCCTTCGATCCCGACAGCGCCTTGGCCCGGGCGAGCAGAAGGGCAATGCCGGCCGGATCGGTATCACCGGCGGTGTCCTGAAGGGCGCGCTCGTCCACATCGGCGGCCACGGTTTCCACCGGCACGCCCGCATGCACCAGAAGGGTCAATCGAGTCGCGCTCTTTGATGCGAGCACGAGCGGCTGTTCGCCACGCCACACGATCGTCTCTCCTTTGTTGCACCGCCGTCAAAAAATGACGCACTGCGCTGATCTCACGCCTTTGCCCGCGATGCAAACCGAAGAGCGGCACAATCCGGCGGGCTGCCTCACTTTATTGCCGCTCAGGTTTCGGCGATGGAGCGGCGCCTGTGGTCGCTGTAGAGGCTGAGAATATTGGCCGCGGTCTCCTCGATGGACCGGCGCGTCACGTCGATCAGCGGCCAGCCGTTGCGGCCGCAAAGCCGGCGGGAGAAAGCGATTTCCTCGGAGACCGCCTCGCGATCAGTATAGGACGACCCGCCCGTCTCCACCGCATTCAAGCCGAGCAACCGGTTCTGACGGATCTCGACGATGCGCTCCGGGCTGGCGACGAGGCCCACCACCAGCGGCTTCTTCAGCTTCTCGATATTCGGCGGCAGCGGCACATTGGGGACGAGCGGGATGTTGGCCGCCTTGATCCCACGGTTGGCGAGATAGATGGAGGTCGGCGTCTTGGAGGTACGCGACACGCCGAGCAGCACCACATCCGCATGCTCGAGGTCCTCGGTCAGATGTCCGTCGTCATGCATGACGGTGAAGTTGAGCGCATCGATGCGCTTGAAATAGCACGCATCCAGCGCGTGCTGGCCGCCCACCCGCGGGGTCGGCTCGCCGCCCAGATAGGACTGGAACAGCCTCACCACCGGGGCCATCACCGAGAGGTGCGGCAGGCCCAGTTCCTCGCAACGTGAACGCAGACGGCTGCGGATGTCCTTGTCCACGAGCGTGAAGAGGACGATGCCCGGATTGGACTCCACCTCGATCAGCACCCGTTCCAGCTGCTTCATGGAACGAACCAGCGGGTAGACGTGTTCGATGGGCAGCACGTTCGCATATTGCGCGCTCGCCGCCCGGCCAACGTTGATCAGGGTTTCGCCCGTGGCATCCGACACGAGGTGGAGGTGGAAATAGGCCTCGCCCGGCTTCGACTGAGTCACTTTGTCCACCGCTCCTGTGGAAGGCTGTTGAGGAAGGCACGCACTTTGGCCCCTTGCAAGGGCGGCCTCTGGATAAGTGCGAAATCCATCCACACGATCACCCTGCGGGAGAGATTCCACTCCCGGCCTGTGCGTCGATGTGGACGGGTTTTCGGAGGGGGTGCGTTAATCCTTTGTTAACCGGCCTTTCGCCGGCTTCGCATCCGCGGCAAGTCGCGTGTCGGCTATGGGTTCCGCTGTGGATCGGTTGTCGAGGAGCCGGCAACTGGTTAATCAACCGTTAAGACAACAAAGACTCTCTCTTTTAAAAATAT
>JAYSCE010000533.1:0-2989 GCA_041915035.1 Xanthobacter sp. | reverse complement strand
GAACGAGCCGCCCTGAATGCTCCCTTCGAAGCCGTGATAGTTGAAGCCGTTCTTCATCTGGATGGAGACGGCGCCGCCCAGCGCGTTGAGGCCGAAGGCGGGATTGTTAGAAAACACCTCGGCGCGGCTGATGGCGACCTCCGGAATGAGGTCCCAGTTCACCGTGTCGCCGAACGCCTCGTTGAGGCGGATGCCGTTCTGGTAGACGGCGATGCCCTGCGGGGTGCCCTGCAATGGCGAGGCGGCGAAGCCGCGGAACCGGAAATCCTGGAAGAAGGCGTTGCCCTGAACGTCCGTGGTGTTGGCGCTGGGCGTGTACTGGAACAGCCCGTCGGTGACGGCGAAGGAGTTCAGCCGGTCGAACTGGTCGGCACCGATAATGGTGACCGCGCCGGGCACCTTGTCGGCATCGATGCCGGTGCCCGAGAGTGGGGTGGTGGCGACCACTTCCACGGTGCCGAGCTGGAGCGTGCCGGAGGAATTGGCGGACTGCTCCTGGGCCATGGCCGGGAAGGCCGCCAGAAGCGCGACAGGTACGGCCGCGGCGGAGAAGCCGAGCGCGATCGCGATGGCGTGCTTCGAGGCGATGCTCGCCGATGCCGATTTGCCGGACGCCGCGCGGCGTGAACCCGCCCGCTCCGCACCCATGCCCCGTGAGGCTCCGCTTCCGCGCTCCCCGTGCATCTCCCGCCCCTTTCAGCCCTCGTCCGACCGGGGCCGTTTTTTTGGCGGTGTGACGTCGCCGCGATGGTCCGCGCCCGGCGCTGGGGCATCGTGTGGGTCGTCACACCAGAATTCTACCACCATGAAACCATAAGCGCGCCTGAAGTGCCGTCAATCGGCCACAGAGCTGAGAATTCTCTTAGGTTTTCAAAGTGTGTCTTCTTGGGAACGCCCGAAGGACAATCGGGAAGATTCGGCAACGAAAAACCGGGAACATTTGGCAAAACGGGTGCGTGCTCTGCGCCCCTTGTGATGATGATCGACTATAGGCTGGGCCGATTAGACTTGTCCCCAGCGATTCTTCTCGGCCGTTGGTGCGCGCGTGAAGCGGGGCGAGGCGGGGCGCCTCCCCCCGCCTCGCCGTCATCCCGCGTCCGCTACGTGTGCGACGAGGCCCGTCCGGCCCGGCGCCACATGCTCGGCCATGGTGTGCCGGTCCGGGAAATCGCCCCCGTTCTGAGCGCGGAAGGGGATGGGCGCTTCCGTGAACAGCCCGCCGAGACGCTGGCGCCAGCCGGCCTTCGCTGCTTCGACCTGCTCGGCGCTGGTGAAGCGGCCGGCGCCGTAGACGGGATGGATCGGCAGCACGTCCATGCCGGGATAGAACAGGGCGCCGTGGGTCAGGGGAAACAGCAACTGGTCGATAGGGCCGTTGATGCCGCGCGGACCGTAGTCGGCGGCGGGGCCGCCCGTCTGCACATTCACGAGCGCCCGCTTGCCCTTCAGGATGCCCTCGCCGAAGCGATGCTCGTTGGTGCCCGTCTTGTAGCCATAGGCGAAGCCGAAGGCATAGACGCGCTCGATCCACCCCTTGAGGATGGCGGGCACGCCATACCACCAGAGCGGAAACTGCAGGATCACCGCATCGGCGGCGAGGAGCTTTTCCTGCTCCGCCACCACATCGGGCGGCTGCCGGCGGGTCGCATAGGCATGGCCCGATTCGGCGACGAAGGAGAGCCGCTCCGGATTGGCGCGGCTCGGGAAGTCGTCGGCGTCGAAAACCGCCTTCCAGCGCATGCCATAAAGGTCGGAGGTGAGAATGCGGTGGCCCTCGGCGGCGAGGGTCTCCACCGTCACGTCCACCAACTGGCGGGTGACGGAGGCGGGCTCGGGGTGGGCGAAGACCACCAGGACTGTCTTGGACATCACTGAAACTCCTCGGCGCGCGGCGGGCGACCCTTGGCCGATGGGGCGACGCGCGGTGATGCCGGCAAGCTAGGCTGCGAGATGCTATATATGAAATCGCATCTCTTCTGAGTTGGCATAAATTTAATGGATACCAGTCGTCTCGATCTCAATCTCCTGGTCACGCTGGAGGCGCTGCTCGCCGAGCGGAATGTGACGCGGGCGGCGGCGCGGCTCCATCTCAGCCAGCCGGCGGTGAGCGCGCAGCTCGCCCGCCTGCGCGACCTGTTCGACGATCCGCTGCTGGTGCCGGCCCGCCGCGGCATGACGCCCACCGCCAAGGCGCTGGACCTCGCCGGCCCGCTGCGTGCCGCGCTGGACCAGCTTCGCTCGACGCTGGAAGCGCGCGACTTCCACCCGGCGACGGCGGAGCTGACGGTCAGCATCGCCTGCTCGGACTATATCCAGGCAGCCGTCGTCATGCCGCTGGTGCTGGCGCTGCGGGAGCGGGCGCCGGGGGTGCGGGTGGCGGTCCGTCATCTGATGCCCGACCAGATCGAGCCGCAGCTCGCCTCCGGCGAGACCGATCTCGTTCTCACCACGCCCCAGCCGGAGCAGCCGCATCTGCGCGCGCAGCACCTCTTCGAGGAGACTTATGTGCTGATCGGCCGGCGCGGCCATCCCCGACTGCGGAGTGGACTGTCCATCGTAGCCTATGCCGAGCTGGAGCACGTGATCGTGTCGCCCAGCGGTGGTCAGTTCCGTTCCCCCGTCGACGAGGGCCTCGCCGCGCTGGGCCACCGGCGCAACGTCGTGATGTCGGCGGCCTCCTTCCTGTTCATCCCGGAGATCGTCGCGGCGAGCGACCTCGTGGCGCTGGTGCCGCGCCGCCTCCTGCGCGATCCGCCCGCCCGCCTGGTGATGATCGACCTGCCGTGGCTCGCCGAGCGGTTTGCGGTGGGCCTTATCTGGCACGAGCGCACCCACGGCCATGCCGGCCAGCGCTGGCTGCGCGCCCTCATCGCCGAGGTCGCCGGCGCGGCGCCGTCCGCACCCTAGGCCCCGCCCGTCGTCCTGTGGCGGGCGACCTCGGCGATGGCCATGTCCAGGGCGATGCGCAGGGGCTCGCCCGAGCGTGCAG
>JAYSCE010000532.1:0-3001 GCA_041915035.1 Xanthobacter sp. | reverse complement strand
AGGTCTGGTCCGGACCATGATGCGGCAAGCCTGACTGTAGGCGCGCTGCCCCTCAACCCGGCGACGGCACGCATATGGAAGTCATCATTCTGTTACGGGAGGTATAGAGGCCCATCCTTCCGCAGCGCAACCATTATGTTTTTGATCTGATCCAAGGTGGGCGTAAAAGGGGCGGATGGTGATATCGCAATACTGAATGTTACATCTCGCGACATCACCTGAAATCGTTCAAATCGAGAACTGTTCCATTTAAGAACTGCGGCGTCGTGATTGACATGGCGGGCCGAGGCGATGGTCTATCGCGCTGGCGCACCTCTGCGGGCCGGGCATGAGCGACGAGCGGATTTCCTATAGCGCCCTGAAGGGCATGAGCGCGGACGACCTGCGCGCGCGGCTGTCCGCCGCGCCGGAGCAGAGCCTCGCGCTGGTGCGGGCGGCGGCGCACAACGGCATCAAGAGCGCGCAGGTGGTGTTCGGCCAGATGCTGCTCGACGGCCGAGGGGTCGCGCGCGATCCCGAAGGCGCCTACCGCTGGTTCGTCATCGCCGCCGATGCCGGCAGCCTCGACGGCGTGAACATGGTGGGGCGCTGCCACGAGAAGGGCTGGGGCGTCCCGCGCGATCTCTCCGAAGCTGAGCGGCGCTATCGCGCGGCGGCGGAGCGGGGACATGCGTGGGCGCAGTTCAATCTCGGCTCGCTGCTGGTGAATGCGGAGGATTTCGCCGCCGATCCCGGGCGCGCCCTCCACTGGTTCGTGCGGGCGGCGCGGCAGGGGCATCCCAAGGCCATGGCCATGGTCGGCCGTTTCCTCGATCAGGGCTGGGGCCGGCCGCCCGATCCCGCGGCGGCGCGCCGCTGGTATCGCCGCGCGGCGCTGGGCGGGGACTATCGCGGCCAGTTCGATTATGCCCGCACGCGCTATGAAGACGGCGCGCGGGAGGAGGCGCTCGCCTGGTTCGCGCGGTGCATCGAAAATGCGGTCCCCGATTTCTGCCGGCTGGCGGCGGAAGGGCTGCGCGCCTCGGGCGATCCCGCGCTCTCGACGCTCGCTGAGCGGGCAATGGCGCGGGCGCGAGACGCCGAGGCGGCGCAGGCGGAGGCGGACCTGCGGGAGGCCCAGGAGACAGCGCAAGCGCGCGCTGCCCGTGCCGCCCGTCCCCGCCGCGGCTTCGGGCGCTGGCTGCGGATGCGGTGATCAAGCCCGCGCGGCGCATGAGCCTGACCCGCTGCAAGCCCGCGCGGCGCCTGAGCGTGACCCGCTGCAAGCCCGCGCGGCGCCTGAGCGTGGCCCGCCCATCTCAGTCCCGCGCCAGCGCCGCCACCGGGTCGAGGCGGGAGGCGTTGCGCGCGGGCAGATAGCCGAAGCCCACCCCGATGAGGCTGGAGCACACCACGGCGGCGACGATGGACGACGCCGAATAGATCAGCGTGAAGTTCGAGCCCGAATAGGCGAACAGCACGCCAAACCCCAGCGCCAGGGCGATGCCGGTGACGCCGCCCACGAGGCACACCAGCACCGCCTCGATGAGGAACTGGTTGAGGATGTCGCTCTGCCGCGCGCCCACCGCCATGCGCACGCCGATCTCGCCCACCCGCTCCGACACCGATACCAGCATGATGTTCATCACGCCGATGCCGCCGACGATGAGCGAGATCACCGCAATGGCGGCGATCAGCACCGTCAGGGTCTCGGTGGTGGCGGTGATGGTGTTGCGGATGTCGTCGGTGTTGATGATGAAGAAGTCCTTGGTGCCGTGGCGCTGCGTGAGGAAGCGCGTCACCTGCTGCTCGGCCACGTCCATGGGCGCATCGTCGGCCACCTTCACGGTGATGGAGCGCAGCGAGGTGGAGCCGACGAAGCGGGACTGCACCGAGGTGTAGGGCAGGTAGACGGAGAGGTTCTGGCTGGAGCCGAAGCCGCCCTGCTGCGGCGCCGCCACCCCCACCACGCGGGCGAACACGTCGCCGATGAGGATCACCTTGCCGAGCGGCCCGCCGGGCACGTCCTGGAACAGGGTGCGGCGGGTGTTCTCGTCGATCACCGCATCAAGCTCGCGCCCGCGCACGCTGTCCGCGTCGAACAGCCGGCCCTGGGTGAGCTTCACGCCCTTGGCGGCGAAATAGCCGTCGCCGACGCCATTGATGAGGGCGCTGGCCTCGGTGCCGCCGTAGCGCACGGTGGTGGATTTGGAGACGGTGGGGGTCACCGCCGCCACATAATGCTGGCGGGCGAGGGCGTCGGCATCCGCCACCACCAGCGTCGTGATCTTGCCCGAGCGCGTGTCGCCGAAGGTGCGGCCGGCGAAGATCTCCAGCGTGTTGGTGCCGAGGCTGGAGATGTTGGCGAGCACCTTCTGCCGCGAGCCCTCGCCCAGCGCCACCACGCACACCACCGAGGCGATGCCGATGATGATGCCGAGCATGGTGAGGAAGGTGCGCAGCCGGTGCGCGTTCATGGCCAGCAGCGCCATGATGAAGGCTTCATAGAGCCGGTCGCCGAAGGCCCGCCAGCGCGCGAGGCGCGACGCCGGTGCCGCGGCGGGCTTGGGCTCGCTCACGATGCGGGTGCGGGCGGCGGCCGAGGGACGGTCGGCGACGATCTCGCCGTCACGGATCTCGATCACCCGCTGGGCCCGCTCGGCCACCGTCATGTCGTGGGTGACGATGATGATGGTGCGGCCTTCCGCGTTCAGTTCGTCGAGGATGCGCAGCACCTCGGCGCCGCTCCTGGAATCGAGCGCGCCGGTGGGCTCGTCGGCGAGGATCACGTCGGCGCCGTTCATGAGCGCGCGGGCGATGGAGACGCGCTGCTGCTGGCCGCCGGAGAGCTGCCCCGGCCGGTGCCCGGTGCGGTCCGCCATGCCGAGCCGCGCGAGGATGGCCTCCGCCCGATCGCGCCGCGCCTCCCGGTTGGCGCCGGCATAGACGGCGGGGATCTCCACATTGCCCAGCGCGGAGAGTTCGCCCAGGAGGTGGTAGCGCTGGAAGATGAAGCCGAAAT
>JAYSCE010000531.1:0-3016 GCA_041915035.1 Xanthobacter sp. | reverse complement strand
TGCCCACGAAGATGAGCCCCTTCTCGCGCAGGGAGGGGCCAATGCGGGCGCAGATTTCCAGCTCGCGATCGGTGAGGTCGGTGGGTTTTGCCGCGCCGCCACGCACCATGTTGGACCTCAGATCCCCCTCACTCGGCACCCGGTTCACCGCCCCGGCCGCCTCGCCATCCACGAGGATGATGCGCTTGTCGCCATGCTTCACCGCCGGCAGGAAGCGCTGGATCACCCACGGCTCGCGGAAGGTGGCGGAGAACAGATCGTAGAGCGAGCCGAAATTGAGGTCGTCGGCAGTGAGGCGGAACACCGCCGCGCCGCCATTGCCGTAGAGCGGCTTCATCACCACGTCGCCGAACTCGGCGCGGAAGGCCTTGATCTCGGCGAGGTCGCGGGAAATCAGGGTCGGCGGCATCAGGTCCGGGAATTCGGTGACGAAGATCTTCTCCGGCGCGTTGCGCACATGGCCGGGGTCGTTCACCACCAGTGTCCTGGGGTGGATGCGCTCCAGCAGGTGGGTCGCCGTCACATAGGCCATGTCGAAGGGCGGATCCTGGCGCATCAGCACCACGTCCATCTCGGTCAGGGGGATGCGCTCGCGCGCGCCGAGGGTGAAGTGGGCGCCGGCCTCGTCCTTCACGGTTAGCGGCTCCACGGCGGCGAACACTTCGCCATCGCGCATGGCCATGCGGTCGGGCGTGTAGTGGAAGAGCGCATGGCCGCGCCGCTGGGCCTCCAGAAGGAGGGCGAAGGTGGAATCGCCTTGAATGTTGATGCTGGCAATGTGGTCCATCTGGACCGCGACCTTCAGGGCCATGGCAATCTCCCGCTGGCCTCTCAGGCCACGCTCTCTGTCGGCTCTATCTATGGGCGGGGGGCGCCCCCCGCCACTCGGCTCACAATTCCATCTCGAAGGCGCCGGGCAGGTGCTCGGCCTCGCCGGTGCGGGCGAGGAGCACCGCGTCGAAGCGCATGTTCAGCGCTGAAAGCTCCGGGTGCTCGGCGAGGTAGGCTTCCGCCGCCGCAGCGATGCGCTGCCGCTGGCGGGGCTGCAGGGAGAAGGCGGCATCGTCCAGCCGCGCCCTGAGCTTCACCTCGCAGAAGACCAGCAGATCGCCCTGCCGGGCGATGAGGTCGATCTCCCCCGCCTTGGTGCGCACCCGTCGCGCCAGGATATGGAATCCGTGGGCGCCGAGCAGCGTCGCGGCGCGCTCCTCCGCCTGAAGGCCGCGATCGTGGGCCGCGCGGCGGCGCAGCTTTCCCGCGTCGGGGGGAGGGCTGGCCGGGGCCTCAGGCATCCTCGCCCGGCGCCTCGGCCTCCTCGGAGCCCCGCGCCTGCGTGAGGGCGAGGGCGCGCGCATAGACCTCCCGTTTCGGCCGGCCGGTGGCCCCGGCTACGGCCGCAACGGCATCCTTCAGGGACGTATCCTTCAGCGCGCGGATGAGGGCCGCGTCCACGTCCGCATCGCCGGCCGCCTCTTCCAGGGGAGGCCCGATGACGAGGACGATCTCACCCTTGGGGTCCTCCGCGTCTGCATAGTGCGCGGCGAGGGTGGGCAGATCGGCGCGCCGCACCTCCTCGAACGCCTTGGTCAGTTCGCGGCACACGGCGGCGCGGCGGGGGCCGAGCACCTCGGCAAGGTCGGCGAGGCTCTCGGCGAGGCGGGGGCCGGTCTCGTAGAACACGAGTGTGCCCGGCACGGCGGCAAGCGCCGCGATGCGGTTGCGCCGCTGGCCAGCCTTGGGCGGCAGGAAGCCGTCGAACAGGAAGCAGTCGGTGGGCAGGCCCGCCGCCACCAGCGCCGCGAGCAGAGCCGAGGCGCCGGGCACGGGATGCACGGGGAAGCCCAGTTCCGCCGCCTCCACCACCAGCTTGAAGCCGGGGTCCGACACCAGCGGCGTGCCCGCATCCGAGATCAGCGCGACCCGCTCGCCGGCGGCGAGGCGGGCGAGCAGCTTCGGCCGGGCGCTGGCGCCGTTGTGGTCGTGATAGGCCACGAGATGGGTCTGGATGCCGTAGCGGTCGAGCAGCCGGCGGGAGATGCGGGTGTCCTCGCAGGCGATCACATCGGCTGCCGCCAGCGTCTCCAGCGCACGCACCGTCACGTCGGCGAGGTTGCCGATGGGGGTGGCCACCACATGCAGTCCGGGCGCAAGACCGGGGGCGGGCAGGGTGGAGCCGGCGAGGAGGAAGGTCTTCACGGCAGCCGCGGCGCGGCCTTCGGGGCGGCTGTGCGGATGCGGTCGATGGGGCGTGGTCATGGCCCCACCATAGTCCCGCCCGCGCCGGACGGGAACGGCTCCGCCTGCATGGCTTTACGCCATATGTCGCGCTGCAGCGACCACCGCCTGACCGAAGGCGAGGCCGCCGTCGTTGGCCGGTACCTGTGAGGGGACGAGGGGCGTCAGCCCACGCACGCGGAGCCGGGCGGCGGTCTCCGCCAGCAGCCGGGCATTCTGGAACACGCCGCCGGAGAGCGCGACGGCGCGGGTGCCAGCCTCGTCCGCCGCCTTTGCCGCGACGGAGACGAAGGCGCCCGCCAGACCGGCATGGAAGGCGGCGGCGATTTCCGGGAGCGGCCGGGCTGCGGCGCGATCCGACACTAGGGCGCGCCAGAGCGGGGCGGGATCGATCTCGATGAGGTCGCCGTGCGTGGAGATTGCGAACGGATAGGGCGCCGCGTCCCCCACCGCGATGGCCTCCAGTACCATGGCTGCCTCGCCCTCGTGGGACAGCCGGTCGGGCGCGAGGCCGAGCAGGGCGGCGACCGCATCGAACAAGCGGCCGGCGGAAGAGGCGCGTGGGGCGTTGAGGCCCTTTTCCATCATGGCCCGCAGGGTGGGCACCGGCTTGCCGGCGAAGAGGGCGGCGAGGTGCGCATCTGCGTCTACCGCTGCCCGGCCGAGCGCCCGGTCGAGATGCGCGAGCAGCACGCGCCACGGCTCGCGGCTCGCGGCATCGCCTCCAGCGAGGGGGATGGGCGAGAGGGAAGCGATGCGGCGGCTCTCGCGATAGTCGCAG
>JAYSCE010000530.1:1705-3020 GCA_041915035.1 Xanthobacter sp. | reverse complement strand
CGCGATCTCGGCGAGGATGTCTTCATCATCCACCGGATCGCCGGATATGGCCGCCTCGGCGAGGCCGGCGAGCCGGTCGCTCGGCACGAGGGCCACGTCGCAGCCCTGCGCGAACTCGCGCACGAGGCCGGCCGTATAGTCCCGCCGCACCGTGCCGGGGGTGGCGAGCACGCTGACACGCTTTGTCCGGGAGGCGATGCAGGCCGGCTTGATGGCCGGCACGGTGCCGATGAAGGGCAGCGCATGGCGCGCGCGCAGGCTTGGCAGCGCCAGCGTGGAAATGGTGTTGCAGGCGATCACCACCAGATCGGGCGAAACGTCCGCGATCAGCCGGTCCACCACGTGGCCGACCCGCTCCAGCATCACGTCGTCGGTCAGCGCACCATAGGGGAAGGCCGCATCATCCGCCGCATAGACCAGCCGCGCATCCGGCCGGGCCTTCGCCACCTCGCGGAAGACGGACAGGCCACCGACCCCCGAATCGAACACGAGAATGGTCGGCGCATCGCCGGCATGGGCGAGGGGCGCGGGCAGCGGGGCGGCGAGGGAGGTCACGGCGGAACTCTCGATGGCAGCGTGTGCCATGGCTTATCCTCAATGGCGCAGGCGAGATTGTGACGGCGCCATCGTAAAGGAAGGGTGAGCGTGGAAGCGCGGGGCACACGGCGTCAGCTTGCAATTCCTCTTGAGAAGCGTCGGCCGCTCCCCTCCCCCCCCTGCGGGAGCGGGAGCCTTCCGGTTCGGGCGCCAAGCCCCCCGCCACCCACCAAAAACGTCAGAGCCATTGTCCCTTGACACACGCTATATCTGCTTGAATATAGCTTCCATTGCCAAAGCGGGTTTGGATCATGGCCATGACGGACGAGAGCCTCCAGCGGGACGACATCATCGGGCAGGATCTCCTGTCGTTCGACGTCGCGGTGGACGGCAGCCGCTTCCGCATGAGCTTCAGCCAGCCGGACGGCTCCAGCGCCTCCCTGAACCTGCCGTCGGACTGCCTGCGCGCGCTGGTGATGACGCTGCCCAAGATGATGGCCGAGGTGCTGCGCGCCCAGTACAAGGACGAAAGCCTGCGCCTCGTCTATCCGGCGCACATGGTGCGGGTGGAGCAGGCGTCCGAGCCCTCCACCCTGATCCTCACCCTCGCCACGCCCGACGGCTTCGAGGTGTCCTTCGCCCTCGGTGGCCGCCAGCTCCAGACGCTCGCCGCCGCCCACGCCAGCATCGGCCGCACCAGCGAGGCGGCGCCCGTCTTCAACTGAATTTCTCCCGTTTCTCCCGCCGACCACCCCCAACTGATCCGTTCGATTTTCCT
>JAYSCE010000530.1:764-1695 GCA_041915035.1 Xanthobacter sp. | reverse complement strand
AGAACAACGCGATTTCACGCCGACCGGTCACCATTTCCCCGGAACGCGTCCTGATCTCTCGTGTGGCATCTCGCAACGGAGGCACCGGGAGCCGAAAGGCCCCCGGTGCCAATTTTTCTTTGGAATGGGGCGAGGCGCAGAGAACCCTCAGCCCGCCTTCTTGAACTTCGCCGCCTCCTCAGAGCCGCCGGTGGCATTGCCCCTGGAATAGGAATGGGCGCCGACACCAGCGAGATTGCCGCCCTGGACGATGAGATATTCGTCGCGAATCGGGCGCCCCTCGAAGAAGCATTCGAGGATTTCCCGCGTGCCGGCCGCATAGCGGGCCTGCGCGGTGAGTGAGGTGCCGGACATGTGCGGGGTCATGCCGTTCCACGCCATGGTCCGCCAGGGGTGATCGGCCGGCGCGGGCTGCGGGAACCACACGTCACCGGCATAGCCAGCGAGCTGGCCGCTCTCCAGCGCGCGGGCGATGGCGTCGCGGTCACACAGCTTGCCGCGCGCGGTGTTGACGATATAGGCGCCGCGCTTGAACAGCTTCAGCGTCTCCTCGTTCACCATGTGCTCGGTCTCGGGATGCAGCGGGCAGTTCAGCGTCACCACATCGCAATGGGGGTACATCTCCTCGCGGGTGGCGTGGAAGGTGAGGTTCAGCTCCTTCTCGATGGCCTCCGGCAGGCGGTGGCGGTCGGTGTAATGCAGCTTCACGTCGAACGGCGCGAGGCGGCGCAGCACGGCGAGGCCGATGCGGCCAGCGGCCACGGTGCCGACGCTCATGGCCTCGAGATCGTAGGAGTGCTGCACGCAATCGGCGATGTTCCAGCCGCCCTTCCGGCCCAGTCGTGGGCCGGCAGATAGTTGCGCACCAGGCCGAGGATCATCATCACCACATGCTCGGCCACGCTGATGGAGTTGCAGTAGGTGTCCTCCG
>JAYSCE010000530.1:0-754 GCA_041915035.1 Xanthobacter sp. | reverse complement strand
CAAATCCACGTGGTCCGAGCCGATACCGGCGGTGAGCGCGAGCTTGAGGTTCTTGGCCCTGGCGAAGCGCTCGGGCGTCAGATAGGCCGGCCAGAACGGCTGGGAGATGACGATGTCGGCATCCACCAGCTCCTTCTCGAACACCGAATCCGGGCCGTCCTTGTCGGAGGTCACCACCAGCGTGTGACCGTTGGCTTCCAGATATTTGCGCAGCCCCAGCTCGCCGGAGACGCTGCCGAGCATGGTGCCGGGGACGAAGTCGATGGCCTTCGGCGTCGGCAGGGTCTGGCCGCCCGGATAGTGGTCGATCTTCGGCAGGTCGTCGCGCGCATAGGTCTTGGGCAGGCCGCCGATGGGATCGTCGTAGAGAACGCAGAGAACCTTGGCCATGGTTTCCTCCTTGAGGCGATGGAGGCGCACGTCCGCGATCGCCGGATGGGCACCGGCGCCGGGCAGGACGGGACACTCTTGGGACGATCCGCGGGGCGGCCTGAGGCCACCGCACCGCGCTTCCATCTTGAGGCCGGCGCGGGTCGCGTCCGGCTTCTGCGAGTTAAGGACGGGGGCGGCGGCTGGTCCAATCGTTTGGCGGCAACGATTGATAGCCTTCTGCGATAAGGGCTCTCAGGCGCAGGCGATGAGGGCCGGCGGGCGGGTCACGGTCTCGCCCAGCCGGCGCGCCGCATGGCGCATGAAGGCGCCCGCCAGCGGCGATTGCGGGTCGCGGTCCGAGGTCACGACGCCGACGCTCTGG
>JAYSCE010000529.1:0-3021 GCA_041915035.1 Xanthobacter sp. | reverse complement strand
CACGCCTTCGACAATCCCGCTATCGTGCGCGCCGCCATCGACCGGCGTCACGTGAAGCCCGACGCCGCCATCGCCGGCGCGCGGGAAGTGGCGTTCTTCCCGCCCATGACCGGGGGCTGACGTTCATGTTCGCCGTCCGCATCCAGCGCGAGCCCTTCGACGCGGTCGCCGAAAGCGCGGCGCTGGCGGCCGGCCGGACGGATGTTGGCGCCATCGTCACCTTCACCGGCCTCTGCCGCGCCGATGTCGGCCCGGAGGGCACTGGACTCGCCGCACTGACGCTGGAGCATTATCCCGGCATGGCGGAAGAGGAGATCGAGCGCCACCTGGACGAGGCCCGCCGCCGCTGGCCGCTCACCGGCGCCATCGTGGTGCATCGGCATGGGCGGCTGGAGCCGGGCGATCCCATCGTGTTCGTCGCCACCGCGTCGTCCCACCGCGCCGCCGCCTTCGCGGCCGCCGAATTCCTGATGGACTGGCTGAAGACCAGCGCCCCCTTCTGGAAAAAGGAAGAGCCCGCCGATTCCGCCCGCCCCGCCGGCTGGGTCGAAGCCAAGGCCAGCGACGACGCGGCGGCGGACCGCTGGCGGGACTAGGCACCGCTCCACCTCCGCCCACCTTCTGCACTGCGACACTTGCGCCGCAGCACGGGCCGCGTCTATGAAAACGGACGCTCGCTTTTCAAGAACCGGCAAACGGTCCCCGCGCAGGTGAGAGAAACGTTACCGGGAAGCACTTCATGGATTTCCGTGTCTCGCTGGACGGACGCACCGCGCTCGTGACGGGGGCGTCCGGCGGCCTCGGTGCGTATTTCGCCGGCCGTCTGGCGGCTTCCGGTGCCAGGGTCGCGCTCGCAGCGCGCCGGGCCAAGGCTTGTGCCGCCGTTGCCGATGAGATCAACGCCGCTGGTGGCACGGCCATCGCCGTCGCCCTCGACGTGACCGATCCTGCCTCGGCGACCGCGGCCGTTGCCGCCACCGTCGAGGCCTTCGGCGGCCTCGACATTCTCGTGAACAACGCCGGCGTTACCGGCACCACGCCGCTTATGGACGAGACAGCCGAGGATTTCGGCCGCATCATCGACACCAATCTGAAGGGCTCCTTCCTCGTCGCCCAGGCGGCGGCGCGGGCCATGGCCGAGGCCAAGAAGGGCGGCTCCATCATCAACGTGGCCTCCATCCTTGGGCTGCGCGTGGCCGGGCAGGTGGCGGCCTATGCGGCGTCCAAGGCGGCGCTGGTGCAACTCACCCGGTCCATGGCGCTGGAATGGGCGCGCCATTCCATTCGCGCCAACGCCTTGTGCCCGGGCTATGTGGAGACCGACCTCAACCGCGACTTCTTCGCCACCGAGGCGGGGCAGGCTCTTGTGCGGCGCATTCCCACTCGCCGGCTAGGCGCCCTCGCCGATCTGGAGGGCCCGCTGCTGTTCCTCAGTTCCGATGCCTCCGCCTACGTGACGGGCACGACGCTCGCGGTCGACGGCGGCCACCTCGTCTCTTCGCTCTGATTGCGCTGCGGACCCGCTTCCGCTTCGCCCCATGTCCCAATAAGTTCATCTCGATGCCAGCGCCCCAGGGAGCGCCCAGGAGGAAGTGATGCGACACAAGGTGTATCCGGACGCAAAGAGTGCCCTGGAGGGCATCGTTTCGGACGGCATGACGATCATGGCGGGCGGCTTCGGCCTGTGCGGCATTGCCGAGAACCTGATCTCGGCGCTGCGCGATCTCGGGCCGAAGCACCTCACCGTGGTGTCCAACAATTGCGGCGTGGACGATTTCGGCCTCGGCATCCTGCTCGCAAACGGCCAGATCAAGAAGATGATCTCGTCCTACGTGGGTGAGAACAAGCTGTTCGAGCAGCTCTATCTCGCCGGCGACCTGGAGCTGGAATTCAACCCGCAGGGCACGCTGGCCGAGCGCATCCGCGCCGGCGGCGCCGGCATCGCGGGCTTCTACACCAAGACCGGCTACGGCACGATCATCGCCGAGGGCAAGCCGACCCGCGAGTTCAACGGCCAGCACTACGTGCTGGAGACCGGCCTCGTCGCCGATCTCTCCATCATCAAGGCGTGGAAGGCCGATAAGGAAGGCAACCTCATCTACCGGAAGACCGCGCGGAACTTCAATCCGATGATGGCCACCGCCGGCAAGATCACCGTCGTCGAGGTGGAGGAACTGGTGGAGATCGGCGAGCTCGATCCCGAGAACATCCACACCCCCGGCATCTATGTGGACCGCATCGTGGTCGAGGTCGGCGCCGAGAAGCGCATCGAGAAGGTGACCACCCGCAAGCGCGAAGAGGTGAAGTGATGGCCTGGACCCGTGAGCAGATGGCGGCCCGCGCCGCCCAGCAGATCCGCGACGGCTTCTACGTGAACCTCGGCATCGGCATCCCCACCCTCGTCGCCAACGCGCTGCCGCCCGGCATGACCGTCAGCTTCCAGAGCGAGAACGGCATGCTCGGCATCGGCCCCTTCCCCTATGAGGGCGAGGAGGATCCCGACCTCATCAACGCCGGCAAGCAGACCGTGACGGAGGTGCCAGACACCTCCTATTTCTCCTCGTCCGACTCGTTCGCCATGATCCGCGGCGGTCACATGGACCTCTCCATCCTCGGCTCCATGCAGGTGTCCGAAGAGGGCGACATCGCCAACTGGATGATCCCCGGCAAGATGGTGAAGGGCATGGGCGGCGCCATGGACCTCGTGGCCGCCGCCAAGGAAGTCATCGTGCTCATGGAGCATGTGGAGAAGTCCGGCGCGCCCAAGCTGGTGACGCGCTGCACGCTGCCGCTCACCGGCACCCATGTGACGGATTTCGTGATCACCGACCTCGCCGTCTTCGAGTTCACCAAGCGCGGCGGCACGCTGGTGCTGAAGGAACTGGCGCCGGGTGTCACCCTCGACGAGATCAAGGCGAAGACCGAGGCGAAATTCGAGGTCGGGCTCGCCTGAGCCGCCTTACAGGGTCGGTTCGGAAAGGCGCCCTTCACGGGCGCCTTTTTCGTTCAGGCGGCCGCTTT
>JAYSCE010000528.1:0-3024 GCA_041915035.1 Xanthobacter sp. | reverse complement strand
CCCGTCATGCGCGTGCCGGGGCCGGCGAGGAGGCCGGTGGGATGGAACTGCACCATCTCCATGTCGCGAAGCGCAAGGCCGGCGCGCAGGGCCATGGCGAGCCCGTCGCAGGACTTGTCGCCGGAGGGGGTGTGGTACTTGTACATGGTCGGCCCGCCGCCGGTGGCGAGCAGCACCGCGCGCGCCTTCACCAGCACCGGAACGCCCGTGCGCATGTCCAGCATGAGCACCCCGGCAAGCCCTGAGCCATCGGCTGCGGGGATGAGGTCGAGGGCGCGGTGGTCCTCCATGCGGTTCACGTCACGCCGCCACACCTGCTCCATCAGACGGTTGATGATCTCGATGCCGGTTAGGTCGCCCTTGTGGACCGTACGGTCGAATGTCTGGCCGGCGAAGGCTTTCTGGTGGACGGTCCCATCCGGATTGCGGTCGAAGAAGCAGCCGAGTTCGGTCTCCAGTTCGCGGATGCGCACCTGCGCCTGGGTCACCAGCGTCCAAGCGAGGTCCTGGTCGTTGAGCCACTTGCCGCCTTCCACCGTGTCCATGAAATGGCGTTCGACACTGTCGCCGGGCGCCAGGGCCACGTTGTATCCGCCCTGGACCATGCGCGTGCAGCCGCATTTGCCGATGAGGCCCTTCACCGCCACCGTCACGTCGAGGTCGGGCGCGGCCTTCTTGGTGTGGAGCGCGGCGAACAGGCCGGCCCCGCCCGAGCCGAGGATGAGGACGTCCGTCTCGCGGAGCGCGACCGAGAAAGTCATTCGGAGGCTCCGATGCCGGCCAGCACAGCGTCCCGGCGGGCGGCAACATCCGCCTGCACCCGGTCGAACAGGGAGCCGCCATGGGCATCCATGCCCACCAGCAGCGGCCCGAAATCGCGGATGCGGAATTTCCAAAGGCTTTCGGGGTGGAGATCGTCCATGTCCACGTCCTCGATCTCCTCGATCCACGTGGTCTCCAGCGCCGCCGCCCCGCCGACAATGGCGAGATAGGCCCCGCCCAGGTCGCGGAAAGTCTCCAGCGTCGCCGGTCCCATGCCGCCCTTTCCGACGATGAGACGCACCCCTTCCCGCTCCATGAGCGGGCGGGTGAAGCGCTCCATGCGCATGGAGGTCGTGGTGCCGATACAGAAAGGGGTGTAGCCGGCGGGCGCGGCAGGGGATTTCTCCACTCGGTGCACATTGGGCGCGGTGTGGATCACCGCGTGTCCCTTGAGATCGAGGCGGGTGGTGCGGCCGCGGTCGAACATATGGATCTGCGTCGCGTCGCGGATGCCGAACAAGGTGCGCTGGAGCGTCACCGTATCGCCGGCCTTCAGGGCGCGGACCTGGCCGGCATCAACCGGCATTTCAAGGACATGGTGAGCCATCGGATGCTCCGGATCAGCTGAAGGCGATGCCGCCGGGGGTGAGGGTGGCCCGCGCGCGGCGGGCGGAATGGCACTGGATGTTCACCGCCACCGGGTTCTGGGTGATGTGGGTGGCGGCGACTTCCACATGGACGGCGAAGGACGTGGATCGCCCCCCGAGGCCCTGCGGCCCGATGCCCAATTCGTTCACCGCGCGGGACAGCTCAGCCTCGATCTTCGCGCCTTCGGCATCCTCGCACACCGTGCGCAGGGGCCGCGTGGCGGCGATCTTCGCAAGATGCATGCACAGGTCCGAGGTGCCGCCGATGCCGACGCCGACGATGGTGGGCGGACACACCCGGCCGCCCAGCTCGATCACCCGGTCCACCACGAAGCGCTTTACGGCGGTGATGCCGTCCGAGGGCAGCAGCATCTTGAGGAACGAGCCGTTCTCGGAGCCAGAGCCCTTCGGGATCATCTCTATGGAGACGGTCTCCTCCCGGTCGTCGAAGTCGATATGGATCACCGGCACGCGGATGCCGCAGGAATTCTGGTCGTTCTTGCGGGTGATGGGATGCACCACCGACGAGCGCAGGGAGTTTTCCCTGGTCGAGCGCGCCGCGCCGCGGCGCACCGCCTCCTTCAGCCCGGCGCCATCAAAGGAGACGTTGCGGCCGATGGTGATGTTGTAGATGGGGATGCCGGTGTCCTGGCAGAGGATGTTGCGGGTGCGCTCGGCGACCTGAATGTTCTCCACCATGGTGCCGAGGATGGCCTGGCCGGTCGCGTCCGTTTCGGTGCGCTGCAGCTCCGAGAAGCCGGCCTTGATGTCCGGCGGCAGCAACTGGAGCGCACGCAGATAGAGATCGGCGCAGATCGTTTCGACTTCGTCGAGGTTGAGGTCCATGGGTTGCTCCTAGAAGACCAGCGCCAGACCCGAGAGGAGGATCATCAGCGACAGCATCTGCTTGAATGCCTTCTCGTTCAGACGGCCGTAGATCTGGAGGCCAAGCACGGCGCCGACGGCGAGCGGTGGCAGGGCAAGGACGATGAGCGGCCAGGAGCGCCCGTCGATGCCCACCACGCCCACCGCTGCCAGCGTCACCACGTGCGCGAACAGGATGAAGGGCTGGTACACCCCGCGCGCCACCTCCTTTGGCCAGCCGCGCAGCTGGGTCCAGATGGTGGGAACGACCCCCGAATAACCGCCGAGTCCGCCGAGGATACCGCCCACGAAGCCGATGCCCGCATTGGCCCACCGGCCACCGGCGACGATCACCGGGAGGCGCGGGGCGAGGAGCGCGTAGAGGGCATAGGCCGCCATGCCGAGGCCCAGAGCGAGCTTCAGCGGGGCGGGGTTCACCGCCGTGAGCACCAGGACGCCCAGCGGGACCCCCACCAGCGCGCCGACGAGAAAGGGCGCGAGGCGCACGCCGTCGATGGACCGGCGGATGGGCCAGACCAGCGTAAGATGCAGGATGCTGCCGCAGGCGACGATCAGCGCGGTGGTCTGGATCGGGTCCAGCGCGTGCAGCCAGATGGCCGAGGCGGCGAGGGCGAAGGCAAAGCCTGCGCCGCCCGCGGCCAGCGCGCCGAGAAAGGCGCCGGCCCAGAGCACGGACAGGGTGGCGAGCGGAATGCCGAGCATGCTCACCACCCGCTCAGCAGGAAGAGGA
>JAYSCE010000527.1:0-3030 GCA_041915035.1 Xanthobacter sp. | reverse complement strand
GGCGGCGATGATCTCGCCCTGCACCAGAAGGCTCTGGATGCGCGCGTCAATGAGACCGGAGCGGAACTCCGACAGATATAGGATGCCGGAGACCAGCGCGCACAGCCCGGCGAGATTGAGCAACACGATGCGCCGCGTGAGCGACGAGAAGCCCTTGAACGCCACAAAGCGCCGCACGCGCCGAACGGTGGCGAGAATGCCGCCCGCCGGCTCGCTCGGGCGCTCCAGCGGCGCTTCGTTGGTTTCGACCGTCATCTGCCGCCCCCGGGGCCGGCGGCCCGGATCACTCCTTGAACCGGTAGCCGACGCCGTACAGGGTCTCGATCATCTCGAACGAATCGTCCACCGACTTGAACTTCTTGCGCAGCCGCTTGATGTGGCTGTCGATGGTGCGGTCGTCCACATAGACCTGATCGTCATAGGCCGCGTCCATCAGGGCGTTGCGGCTCTTGACCACGCCGGGGCGCTGGGCGAGCGCCTGGAGGATCAGGAATTCGGTGACGGTAAGCGTTACCGGCTCGGCCTTCCAGGTGCAGGTGTGGCGCTCGGGGTCCATGCGCAGGTTGCCGCGCTCGAGAACCTTGGCGCTGTCCACCTCGCGCGGGGCAGCGCCGTCCTTGGCGCCGGCGCGGCGCAGCACCGCCTTCACGCGCTCCACCAGCAGGCGCTGGGAGAACGGCTTCTTGATGAAATCGTCGGCGCCCATCTTGAGGCCGAACAGTTCGTCGATCTCCTCATCCTTGGAGGTGAGGAAGATCACCGGCATGTCGGTCTTCTGGCGCAGACGGCGGAGCAGCTCCATGCCGTCCATGCGGGGCATCTTGATGTCGAGGATGGCGAGGTCCGGCGGGTTGGTCTTGAACCCGTCGAGGGCCGAGGCGCCGTCCGTATAGGTGTCGATGCGGTAGCCCTCCGCCTCCAGAGCGATGGAGACCGAGGTCAGGATGTTGCGGTCGTCGTCGACGAGGGCGATCGTGGGCATGACACCTCTTTTGAGCCGTCCGGAAAGCGGTCCGCCGAACGCGGGCCTTCAAGCCGGCCATCTGTTGCGGCCGCTCACTGCGGTGAACCGCGTTCGCGTGGCCGAAATGTGACACACAAGACTCGATCGACGCAAAATAGCGGGATTCTCCACCGACACCAAATGACCGGTGCCGAATACCCTTAATCAAGCTTTTCCGTTCCCCAGCCGCCTTACGATGCGGCGTGTGTGTCCTCTTGCGCCGTCCCGCCGCGCCGGAGCATCGTGGCACCGCCCTGTGGGAGGACACCATGACCAAGCCGTCCGCGACCGCCGTCCGCCACCTCGTGCGCGAGGCCCGATTCGGCGCCCTTGCAACGCTGGAGGGTGACGGCGCGCCCTACGCCTCGTTGGTGGCGATCTCCACGGACCCCGAAGGCCGGCCGACGCTGCTCATCTCCCGCCTCGCCCGCGTCTCCCTCCTTATTTCGGCTGCCGGCGCCGCGGACCCGCTGAACGCGCCGCGCGCCAGCCTCATCGGCCGCATCGTCCCCGCCCCTGCCCCCGAGGTCCGGGCGCGCTACCTCGCCCGCCACGCAGCCGCGGCGGGCTATGCGGATTTCACCGATTTTGCCTTTTACGCCATCGAAATCACCGAGGCGCACCTGGTCGAGGGCTTCGGCCGCATCGTGGACGTACCGGGAGAGAAGCTGCTGACCTCCTGGCAGGGGGCGGACGCGCTCTCCGAGGGGACCGCGGGCGTCATAGAGCACATGAATGCCGACCATTCCGATGCCGTGAAGCTCTACGCCACCGTGCTGCTCGCCGCGCCGGAGGGGGACTGGCGGATGCTTTCGCTTGATCCCGAGGGGTGCGAGTTGATCTGCGGCGATCTCGTCCGCCGCCTCGACTTTACAAGACGGGTCGAAGACCTTGCTGCAGTGCGGCAAGAACTGGTGAAGCTCGTCGCCGATGCACGGCGTGGAACTGCCGCCTAAATTTAAACGTTTAGTCTCCGTTTGTCGGAGTTTCCTTGGCGGCCAACTCCCTCTAGCGTGCGCAACGCGGTTTGGAGGGGCGCGCAAAGATGCCCCCAGGCCGGCGCCCCCTGCATCACTCTAAGTGAGCGGGGGCGGATGGAATGCCGGCGTCACGCCGGCGGGAATTTGGAGGATTTTTCGTGCTCGAAACCGGTCACCGGAACAGCGCCTGCGGCGCGGACACGTTCGGCCTCAAGCATCTCACGGCGGTGCATTGGAATCTTCTGGAGCCCGCGCTCTACGAGCACGCGCTGGCGCACAAGGAGGGGCATCTGTCCTCCGGCGGCGCGCTGATGGCCGTGACCGGCGCCCACACCGGCCGCAGCCCCAAGGACAAGTTCGTGGTGCGCGACGCCAACACCGAGGGCGAGGTCTGGTGGGACAACAACGGCGCGATCACGCCGGAGCAGTTCGAGGCGCTCTACCAGGACTTCCTGAAGGAAGCCGAGGACAAGACCCTGTTCGCGCAGGACCTCTATGGCGGCGCTGATCCGGCCCAGCGCATCAAGGTGCGCGTCTACACCGAGTTCGCCTGGCACTCCATGTTCATCCGCACCATGCTGCGCCGCCCCGAGCGGGCCGAGCTCGACAGCTTCGTGCCGGAGATGACGATCATCGATCTGCCCTCATTCAAGGCCGATCCGGCGCGCCACGGAGTCCGCTCGGAGACGGTGATCGCGGTCGATTTCTCTCGCGGCATCGTGCTCATCGGCAACTCGTCCTACGCGGGCGAGATGAAGAAGTCGGTGTTCACCGCGCTCAACTACATCCTGCCGAAGAAGGGCATCATGCCCATGCACTGCTCGGCCAACGTCGGCGAGCAGGGCGACGTATGCCTGTTCTTCGGCCTGTCCGGCACCGGCAAGACCACGCTTTCGGCCGACCCCAACCGTACGCTCATCGGCGATGACGAGCACGGGTGGAGCAAGGATGGCGTGTTCAACTTCGAGGGCGGCTGCTACGCCAAGACCATTCGCCTCTCCGCCGAAGCCGAGCCCGAGATCTTCGCCGCCTCCAACCGCTTCGGCA
>JAYSCE010000526.1:0-3041 GCA_041915035.1 Xanthobacter sp. | reverse complement strand
AGCGATGTCGCCGTGGTGGGCGCCGGCTATACCGGCCTTTCCGCCGCTCTCCGGCTGGCCGAGGCGGGGGCGCGGGTGACGGTGCTGGAGGCGGCTGGCGTCGGCTCCGGCGGGGCGGGGCGCAACGTGGGCCTCGTCAATGCGGGGCTCTGGGTGATGCCCGACGACATCGTGGCCACCCTCGGCACCGAGAAGGGGGAGGGGCTGCTCGCGCTGCTCGGCGGGGCGCCGGCGGAGGTGTTCGCCCTCGTCGCCCGCCACGCCATCGCCTGCGAGGCGACGCCCAACGGCACGCTCCATTGCGCCGTGGGCCGCGCCGGGCAGGCCGAGATCGCGGCCCGCGCCGCCCAGTGGCAGGCGCGCGGCGCGCCGGTGCGTCTCCTCGATGCGGAAGCGGCCCGTGTGGCGATCGGCGGCGGCACCTGTCGCGGCGCGCTTGAGGACGCGCGGGCCGGCACCATTCAGCCCCTCGCTTATGCCCGCGGCCTCGCCCGCGCGGCGCTGGCAGCCGGGGCGGTCATCCATACGGCAAGCCCCGTGCGGGCGGCGGAGGAGACGGCCGGTGGCTGGGTGCTGCGGACGGAGGGCGGGACGCTCGCGGCGGACCGGATCATCGTCGCGACCGACGCCTACAGCTTCGGCCCGTGGGCGCGCCTCGCCCGCGAGCAGGTGCCGCTGCCCTATTTCAACTTCGCCACCCCGCCCCTGCCGGACGCCCTGCGCGGGCGCATCCTCCCCGGCCGGCAGGGCATATGGGACACAAGGCAGGTGCTCACTTCGCTCCGCTATGACGCGGCCGGGCGGCTGGTGTTCGGCAGCATCGGTGCGCTAACCGTGGAGGCGGGGGTGCATGAAGCCTATGCCCGGCGCGCGCTGGCCCGGCTGTTTCCGGAGCTGCCGCCGGCGCCGTTCGAGGCCGGCTGGTTCGGCACCATCGGCATGACAGACGACGCGCTGCCGCGCTTCCGGCGCCTCGCCCGCAACGTCGTCTCCCTCAGTGGCTACAACGGCCGCGGCATCGGCCCGGGCACGGTGTTCGGCCGGGTGCTGGCGGATGTGGTGCTGGGGCGGACGCGCGCGGAAGAGGTGCCGCTGCCGGAGCGGGAGGTTGTCATCCCACGCTGGCGGGCCGCGCAGGCGGCCTTCTATGCGGCCGGCTCGGCGGCGGCGCATCTGGTGGGGGAGCGGGGCGTGTGATCTTGACGTGGCTGCTTGTGTTCATACATTTGTCCATACGCAAGGAGCGGTAGGCATGATCACGCTCAAGCTTGGAAAGATCGGCAATTCGGTGGGCGCCGTGCTGCCCAAGGAGGTGCTGGCCCGGCTCAAGGTGGAGCAGGGCGACACGCTCTATCTGACCGAGACGCCGGACGGTTACCACCTCACGCCCTACGAACCCGCGTTCGAGGCTGAGATGGAGGAAGCCCGCAAGATCATGAAAAAGCGGCGCAACGTCCTGCGTGAACTGGCGAAGTGAGCGGGCCCGTGCCCGAGCCGCGCTGGGTCACGAAGGCCGTGGTGCTTGCCATTCATGATGCCCAACTCGCCGAGCATGGCGGCGGCAGGGGTGTCCGTGACGAGGGACTGCTGGAAGCGGCGCTCGATCGCCCAAAAAATCGCTACCTCTATCGGGCTCAGGACGAGGCTTACCCCTCGGAAGTCTCGGCCGATCTGGCGACCCTCGCGGCCGCCTACGCCTTCGGCATCGCCCGGAACCATCCCTTCGTCGATGGCAACAAGCGCACGTCCTTCGTGGTGTGCGAGCTGTTCCTCGCCCTGAACGGCCGTGAGCTGGCCATGGACGATGCCACGGCCGTCCTGACCTGGCTCGCGCTGGCAGCGGGAGAATTAGGCGAGGATGATCTGGCGGCCCGGATCAGGGCCGCGCTCTGACAGGATGGGTCCGGGATGCGGCCGGCCGCTCCCTCAGTTCCGCAGGCCCGGCGCTTCCTGGCCGGTGCGGGCGACGTATTCCGTGTAGCCGCCGTTGTACTGGTGGATGCCGTCCTGCGTCAGCTCCAGCACGCGGTTTGAGAGGGCGGCGAGGAAATGCCGGTCATGGGAGACGAACAGCATCGTCCCCTCGTAATCAGCCAGCGCCGCCACCAGCATTTCCTTGGTGGCCATATCGAGATGGTTGGTGGGCTCGTCCAGCACGAGGAAGTTGGGCGGATCGAACAGCATCTTGGCCATCACGAGCCGCGCCTTCTCGCCACCGGAGAGCACGCGGCAGCGCTTTTCCGCGTCGTCGCCGGAGAAGCCGAAGCAGCCGGCGAGCGTCCGGAGCGCGCCCTGTCCCGCCTGCGGGAAGGCGTCCTCCAGCGTCTCGAACACGGTGCGCTCGCCTTCCAGCAGGTCCATGGCGTGCTGGGCGAAATAGCCCATCTTCACGCTGGCACCGACATTGACCGTGCCGTCGTCCGGCTCCGTGGAGCCGGCGATGAGCTTCAGCAAAGTGGACTTGCCGGCACCGTTGACGCCCATGACGCACCAGCGCTCGCGGCGGCGGATGTGGAAGTCCAGCCCCTCATAGATGACCTTGCTGCCATAGCTTTTGTGGACGCCCTTGAGGCTCGCCACGTCCTCGCCGGAGCGGGGGGCGGGGGCGAACTCGAAGGCCACGGCCTCGCGCCGGCGGGGCGGCTCCACCCGGTCGATCTTCTCCAGCTTCTTCACCCGGCTCTGCACCTGCGCGGCGTGGGAGGCGCGGGCCTTGAAGCGCTCGATGAAGGCGATTTCCTTCGCCAGCATGGCCTGCTGGCGCTCGTATTGCGCCTGCTGCTGCTTCTCGTTCATCGCCCGCTGGCCGGCGTAGAACTCGTAATCGCCGGAATAGGTGTTGAGGCTGCCGGCGTCGATCTCGACGATCTTGTTGACGATGCGGTTCATGAAGGCGCGATCGTGCGACGTCATCATCAGCGCGCCGTCGAAGCCCTTCAGGAAGCTCTCCAGCCAGATGAGGCTCTCGATGTCGAGATGGTTGGTGGGCTCGTCCAGCAGCATCACGTCCGGGCGCATGAGGAGGATGCGGGCAAGCGCCA
>JAYSCE010000525.1:0-3062 GCA_041915035.1 Xanthobacter sp. | reverse complement strand
GGCTGCCGCCCAACGGCTTCACCTGCACGGTGCATCATCTCGACGCCGTGGTGGGCGGGACCTTCCGCATGTCGTTCCGCAACTTCACCACCGGCCACAGCGATGCCTTCGGCGGCGAATTCCACGAGCTGATCCCCGGCGAGCTGGTGCGCTACACGGACCGCTTCGACAATCCCGCCTTGCCCGGCGACATCCATGTGACCATCGCCTTGAAGAAGGTCGCCATGGGCACCGAGCTGGAGATCACCCAGAGCGGCATCCCGGACGTCATTCCCGTCGAGGCCTGCTATCTCGGCTGGCAGGAATCGCTGCGCAATCTGGCCCGGCTGGTGGAGCCCGAGATCAATCAATAGCAGGGGCTTTGTCCTTGCCTACGCTCAGGCGCCGCGCGGGCTTCGTCGTTGCCTACGCTCAGGCGCCGCGCGGGCTCTACATCTGCGCCCAGCTCCGCAGCAGGTTGTGATAGACGTTGGTGAGGTGCAACACGGCCGCCTCGTCGTCCGGCAGACGGCTGCGCACGGCCATGATGGCGAGGTCCAAATCGTAGAGCAGGGCGCGGCGGCCGTCGTCCGGGATCATGGACTGGGTCCAGAAGAAGGAGCCCCAGCGGCTGCCGCGGGTGATCTCCTTGACGCTGTGCAGGCTGCTCGCGGGATAGACCACCGCATGGCCGGCGGGCAGCTTCACCTCGTGGACGCCGTAGCTGTCCTCGATGAGCAGTTCGCCGCCGTCATAGTCCGCCGGATCGGTGAGGAAGACGGTGGTGGAGACATCCGCCCGCATTCGCCGCCCGGCGCCCGGCACCGCGCGGATGGCGCCGTCCACATGGGCGCCGAACTTCATGCCCAAATCGTAGCGGTTGAACATGGGCGGCAACACGTGGAGCGGCATGGCCGCCGAGTTGAACACCGGGTTGCGGCCGAGCGCGCGCAGGATGAGGTCGCCCAATTCCAGCGCCTCGGCCGACTCCACCGGGATCTGCAGATTCTGCTTGGACTTCGCCGCCTGCTCCCCGGCCGTCACGCGGCCGTCCACCCAGGGGGAGCCTTCCAGCACGCGGCGGCAGTGGGCGACCTCGGCGGCGGTGAGCAGATCGGGAATTTGAACGAGCATCGTTGATCCTGAAACAGGGCGGCGGCCCGGGCCTGATCGACCGCGCCGCCGCATCGTGGCATCTCAGAAGGTGTAGCCGACGCTCAGGGTGAACGAGCGGCCCGGAGCCGGAATGGCGCGGTTGCCCCAGCCGGATGAATAGTTGAGCGCGTTGGTGAGATTGTATCCATTGAGCGCCACGCGATACTTGTCGTGCTTGTAGGAAATCAGCGCATCCAGCGAGAAGGTCTCGGGAATGATCGAGGAATTGGCGCTGTTGGTGAAGTAGCCGTCGGCATAGGTGATGCCGCCGCCCACCAGCAGCTGGCCCGGAATGGCCCGCACCACGCCGCCCTTGATGAGGTCGTAGGTGGTCCAGAGCGTGAAGTTGTTGGGCGAGACGAAGGGCACCTCGTTGCCCACGTAGCTCAGCGTGGTGGAGGTGAGGATCTCGCTGGAATAATAGGCGTAGCCGGCCTGGATGGTCCAGGCGTCGGTGATGTTGCCGGTAATGCCCAGCTCCACGCCCTGCACGCGCTGGTTCTCGCCGCTCTCCACCGAGTTTCCGGTGACGGGATCGGTATAGAAGACGTTGCTCTTGTTGATGCGGAACACCGCGCCGGTGAGCCCGAGCCGTCCGTCCAGCACCGAGACCTTGGCGCCGGCCTCCCACGTCTCGTTGTCCTCCGGCTCGAGATTGTTTTGCACCGGGTTGACGACGGTCACGTCGTTGGTGGGGAAGCCGCCCTGCGGGCTGAAGGACTTGGCGTAGGAGACATAATAGGTCTGGGTCTTGGTCGGCTCCCAGATGAGCGAGGCCTTGGGGCTGAAGAAGCGGGTGTTGGACTCTGCGTTGATCCAGGTGCCCTTGCTGTTCTTGCAGCCCGGCACGGTGGAGGTGCCCTGCGCGTCCACGCACCAGTATTTGTAGTCGGAAGAATAATTGTCCCAGCGGATGCCGGCGAGGATGGAGAGCTGGTCCGTGAACCAGATGCGGTCGCTGGCGAAAGCGCCGAAATCGTAGCTGTTGCTGATCTTCTGGCCGCTGTTGCCGAACGGATTTTCGTAGAGAAAATAGCCGGTGGTGTTCTGATAGACCGGCAGCCAGATGGTCGACAGGCCCTTGCTGCCGGAGACCGACAGGGCAGTGCGGTTGTCGTTGACGAAGTAATAGTCGATGCCCGTCACCAGCTCGTGCCGCAGGAAGCCGGTGTTGAACTTGGCGACGAGGGTCGCGACATTCTCGGCCGCCAGACTTTCCTGCAGATAGCCGGGATTGCCGCCGCCGAAGGTGATGGCCGGGTTGTTGCCCGCGAAGAACTGGCCCGTGCAGCTCGCGGCATAGGTCGCGGGCGTTGCCGGCACCGTGGTGGTGGAGCCGTTGCTGCAGCCGGGGACGGAGGTGGCGAAGTCGCGCGTGTAGTATCCGACGCGGCTGTCGTTGGTGAAGGTCAGCCAGTCATTGATCTCGTTCTTGTAGTTCGCCGTGAACATGTTGGTGTCGGTGATGTCGCGGTCGGTCTCCTTGCCGTAGAAATTGGAGCGCGGGACGCCCCATTCCGTCACCGGCTGGCCGAGGGCGCCGAACTTCTTCACGTCGTTGAACAGCGGCGTCACGATGGGCACGCCATAGTCCGGCGTGCGGTCCCCGTGCTGGTAGAGATAGTTGAGGTAGAGCGTCTGGTTGGTGCCGAGGCAGAAGCCCAGCGAGCCCATGAGACCCCAGCGGTCGGCCTCCACATGGTCGCGCCCCACCACGTCCTGCTCGTTGAACATGCCGACGATGCGGGCCGCCGTGGTGTCGTCGATCTGCTTGTTGAAGTCGAACACGCCGCGATAGAGCGGGCCGGAGCCGAACTGGCCGTCCACGTCGTACTTGTCGCCGCGGTGCGCCTGCTTGAGCTGCATGTTGATGGCGCCGCCCGTGGTGCCCGAGCCGAAGCTTTCCGAGCTGGGGCCCTTGAAGACCT
>JAYSCE010000524.1:0-3064 GCA_041915035.1 Xanthobacter sp. | reverse complement strand
GGCTTCCAGGCTGGCCTTGGCCATGCCCATCAGGTTGTAATTGGGCATGACGCGGGTGGAGCCGCCGTAGGTGAGGGTAATGAGCGAGCCGCCCTCGGTCATCAACGCGGCGGCGCGCTTGGCGATCTCGGTGAAGGAGAAGCAGGAGATCACCATGGTGCGGGAGAAGTTCTCCCGGCTGGTGTCCGCATAACGACCCTTCAGCTCGGACTTGTCGGAGAAGGCGACGGCATGGACCAGGAAGTCCATGCTGCCCCAAGCCTCCTTCAGCGCGGCGAACACCGCGTCCACGCTGGCGAGGTCTTCCACGTCGCAGGGCAGCATGAGGGACGAGCCGACGCTCTGCGCCAGCGGCTTCACGCGCTTGGCCACCTGCTCGCCCTGGTAGGTGAAGGCGAGTTCCGCGCCCTGACCCGCCAGCGCCTTGGCAATGCCCCAGGCGATGGAATGATCGTTGGCGACACCCATCACCAGGCCGCGCTTGCCCTTCATCAGGTCCTGCATCATCCACCCTCTCGCGCCTGAGACGCCGATAGCAGAGCGCGCCCGCCCACGCCATCGCGTTTCGGCCGGCGCCGGCTCACCATTGATGACCAATCCTGAACGCCGCCCTATCGGAGCAGCAGGCGTCCATCAGCTTCAGGCGTCGACGTGCTTGATGACGAGGCTGGCATTGGTGCCGCCGAAGCCGAAGCCATTCGACAGCACATGGCCGAGCGTCACGTTGTCCACCCGCTGGCGCACGATGGGCATGTCGGCGAAGGCCGGGTCGATCTCCTCGATATTGGCGCTCTCGGCGATGAAGCCGTTCTGCATCATGAGGATGGAATAGATCGCCTCATGCACGCCGGTGGCGCCCTGCGAGTGGCCGGTGAGCGACTTTGTGGCCGAGATGGGCGGGCACTTGTCGCCGAACACGGCACGGATCGCCTCGATCTCCTTGAGATCGCCGATGGGCGTCGAGGTGGCATGCGGATTGATGTAGTCGATGGGCGCCTTGATGCCCGCGATGGCGAGCTTCATGGCGCGCTCGGCGCCCTCGCCCGAGGGGGCCACCATGTCCACGCCGTCGGAGGTGGCGCCATAGCCGGCTATTTCGCCATAGATGCGCGCGCCGCGGGCCTTGGCGTGCTCCAGCTCTTCCAGCACGAGGACGCCGGCGCCGCCGGAAATCACGAAGCCGTCGCGGTTCTTGTCATAGGCGCGGGAGGCCACGGCCGGGCGGTCGTTGAAGTTGGACGACATGGCGCCCATGCCGTCGAACAGCACCGAGAGGGTCCAGTGCAGGTCCTCGCAGCCGCCGGCGAAGATGATGTCCTGCTTGCCGTACTGGATCAGCTCGTAGGCGTTGCCGATGCAGATGTTGGTGGTCGCGCAGGCGGCCGAGATGGAATAGCTCAGGCCCTTGATCTTGAACCAGGTGGAGAGCGTCGCCGAGGCGGTGGAGCCCATGGCCTTGGGCACCGCGAACGGGCCGACGCGCTTCGGCCCCTTCTCGCGGGTGATGTCGGCCGAATCCACGATGGTCTTGGTGGAGGAGCCGCCCGAGCCCATCACGAGGCCGGTGCGGATGTTGGAGACCTCGTTGGGCTCAAGGCCCGAATCGCGGATGGCCTGCTCCATGGCCACGTGGTTCCACGCAGTGCCACCGCCGTGGAAGCGCATCGCGCGGCGGTCAACGACCTCTTCCGCATTCAGGGTCGGCGCACCGTGGACCTGGGAGCGGAATCCGAGCCGGGAATAGTCCTCGGCGAAGGAAATACCGCTCTTGGCTTCGCGCAGGCTGGCGAGAACCTCCTGCGTGTTGTTGCCGATGGACGAGACGATGCCCATCCCGGTGACGACGACGCGCCGCATGTCAAATCCCCATTGGAGTGCACCCAGTGTCGCCGCAGATCGTGGCGAGGCCTTGTCAGGCGCTCGCGGCGCCTGCGGGCTGGGGTGCCGTCTCGGCCTGGAACAGGCCCACCTTCAGATCCTTGGCGCGGTAGATCACCTCGCCATCCGCCGCCAGCCAGCCGTCGGCGATCCCCAGCACCAGCTTGGAGCGCATGACGCGCTTGAACTCGATGCCGTAGACCACCTTCTTCACGCCCGGGAGAACCTGGCCGGAGAATTTCAGTTCGCCGAGGCCCAGCGCCCGGCCGCGGCCGGACGAGCCGAGCCAGCCGAGGTGGAAGCCCACCAGCTGCCACAGGGCATCAAGGCCGAGGCAGCCGGGCATGACGGGATCGCCCTTGAAGTGGCAGGCGAAGAACCAGAGGTCCGGGTTCACATCCAGCTCGGCGCGCACCATGCCCTTGCCGAATTCGCCGCCGGTCTCCGAGATTTCGGTGATCCGGTCGAACATCAGCATGGGCGGCAGCGGCAATTGCGCGTTCCCGGCCCCGAACAGCTCGCCACGTCCGCACGCGAGGAGATCCTCATACTCGAAGCTGGTCTGCCGGTCCGCCATTCTCGCCAGTGTCGCCATTCTAGTCCTCTGCACCGCCCGCAGGGGCAGCCGAGGGTTGCTGTTGATGAGCCTCCAGGCCCGCCCCCGTCATCGGCGGCGGGCACTCCCTAACATAGGGACGGGCGCACTCAAAGTCATGAAAGCGTCACGTGTGGCACGAGGCGCGCGATATCCGGCCGCGCCGGGCGAACCGGATCGGCAGCTCGGGCGTTGCCCTTGGGGAGCGCTCGGGCGTTGCGCCCGGCGCGATGGGATATCCTGTCTCGCAGGGGCAAGGTGCCCCGGCGCCCCGGGGCGCGACACCGGGCAGGAGGACGCAATGCCGATTCTGAAGGAGTTCAAGGAGTTCGCGGTTCGCGGCAATGTCGTGGACCTTGCGGTCGGCGTCATCATCGGTGCCGCGTTCGGCAATATCGTCACCTCGCTGGTTGGCGACGTGTTCATGCCGGTCATCGGCGCCGTGGCCGGCGGCCTCGACTTTTCGAACTACTTCATCCCGCTGTCCAAGTCCGTCACCGCCGCGAACCTCGCCGACGCCAAGAAACAGGGTGCGGTATTGGCGTACGGCTCCTTCATCACCATCGCGATCAATTTCGTCATCGTGGCCGG
>JAYSCE010000523.1:0-3069 GCA_041915035.1 Xanthobacter sp. | reverse complement strand
CTCCGCCGGGCAGGGAGGAGTCCCCCTCCCCTTGCGGGGGACCGTTGGGGTGAGGGGTGTTTCTCCGTTCACCCCAGCGCCGGGATTGCGGCGCCAGCCCCCTCAGCTCCGACCTCTCTCTTCTTGCGCTGGTCCCCGAAGCGGCGCGGGGTACCGTCGCCAGGGCTGGAAGCATCGCTTCCACCCTGCCCCTCAATTCTCCTGACACCACCGAACCATTTCGTGATTTCGGCAGGATGATGGCGTAAGCTCGCTGCCAAGATTTCGGGCAGATGTCGGTGCGGAACGCCTCCGCCCGTTGCGTGCCGGTGATCCGACGGAGTTCGTGTATGGATCAGTTCGTGGAGATGCTGCGCGCCGCCCAGGGTGGGCAGGCGATGGACAATATCGGCCGCATGTATGGCCTTTCCGCGCAGCAGGCCCAGCAGGTCGCCGAGGCGGTGATGCCTGCCTTCGCCGAAGCCTTCAAGCAAGCCTCCCAGTCCCCCGAATCCCTCGCCGCGCTCATGACCCTGATGACCAGCGGCCCCTACGGCGCCTTCTATTCCCAGCCCGCCGCCCCGGCCGAACTGACTCGCGCGGGTTCCGAGGCGCTTGATACGGTCTTCGGCTCGTCGGAGGTCAGCCGTGCCGTGGCCGCGCACGTTGCCTCCTCCACCGGCCTCGGCATGGCCATGGTGAAGCAGGTGATGCCGACCTACGCCACCCTGGTGGTGGGCGGGCTCGCCAAGTCGCTCGCCGCCTCCGGCGCGCTGCAGCAGATGCTGGCCGCCATGCTGAGCCGGATGCCGGGCCAGACCGAGCAGAAGATCGCGCCGATCTCCTCGGGCAATCCCTGGATCGACGCCTTCCTCGCCTTCACCAGCACCGCCACCGAGCAGGGCGCGCGGCCCTACACCACCGGCAATCCCTGGGCCGATGCCTATGCCCAGATGATGTTCCAGCGCACGGCGCCAGCCCCCGCGCCCCAGCGCACCCCCGCCACCGCGTGGCAGGACGTGGTGAACGCCATGTCCAAGACCATGACCCAGGCCGGCGTGCCCCCCACCCGCGAAAAGCCGCCGGAGCCGCCGCCCGCGCCGCTGCTGCCGTTCCAGAACTTCTTCGCCCAGATGTTCGCGCAGGGCTTCCCGCCGCCCTTCCCCCCGCCAGCCCAGCCCGGGGCACCGGAGGCGAGCCGGCAGGCCTATGCGGTTCCCGAATTCTGGATGAACATCATGCGCTCGGCCGCCGCCTCCATGGCCGCCGCCACCCAGAGTATGAGTGCGGCGGCGCAGAATGTGCAGGAAGCCGAAACCCTGCCGCCGGACCGCCCCCGCCTCGGCCGCCCCGAAAACGGGTTCTCGGGCGACAAGTCGTCGGGCGGCGGAAAGTAGGCCTCAGGCAAAAAAAAATCGACCCGCGCCGGTTGCGGACGGCGCGGGTCGAGGCACGGCGGAGTCGAGGGGCGCTTCCGCCGGATCGTTGAACGTTTCGATACTTGAACTCATCCAGGCGCGAGATCGCGGAAGCTTGTGCTCGCGCATTCCCGGATCGTCAAAATCTCGGGCCTGCGATCAGTCCGCCGGATAACCGCGCCAGGCAGCGAGCCGCGCCGCAGCGCGCCTTTCCTTGGCACGCAGCACCAGAAGCTGGGTCGGGTCCTCGAACAGCGGTGCAGCGACGGCATCGCGCACATCCGCCCGCGTCACCCCGATGTCACGCAGCATGTGGTCGTCGAGATGCGCGAGGTCCGCCATCACCTGACGGCGCTCCATGACGCGGCCGATGGTCTTCACCGAGTTCAGGCCCTTGGCCGCGACGCCGATGGCCGAGAGGCACAAGGCGGCGACGAGTTCGCCCGCGGGGGCGAAGGGGGTCCTGCGGGTCTCACCATGGTACGTCATTTTCATCTCCATTGCCTGGATGCGCTCCGCCGACCCTCCTTTCCGGGGCCGTGATGGTCTGAACACACCCGGCATGTGCTGAACGGGCCTGAAACTGGCCCTGACACCCCGGTGAAACCACCCGATTTCGCGCCGCATCCAATCGGCAGGACCTTTCTGGATGCTTCGCACAAATCACGCTAGCGAATGTTTTTCATCTCTCGTATCGTTTTGCGTGATGATTGCGGCGACGGGGCGGCCAGCCCATGCGGCTGGCGCAGGGCTGCCCCACAGGAGCGCGACGATGACGGCCATGCTTGACCCCGACCAGCTGAGAACCTTTGTGGCCATTGCCGAAACCGGCAGTTTCACCAAGGCGGCGGAGGTGGTCCACAAGACCCAGTCGGCGGTATCCATGCAGATGAAGCGGCTCGAGGAGCGGGTCGGCCGCCCCGTCTTCGTCCGCGACGGCCGCGCCTCCCGCCTCACCGAGGATGGAGAGCGCCTCCTGGACTATGCCCGGCGCATCGTGAAGCTGAACATTGAAGCGGTTTCGAGCTTCGCCGACGCGGAGCTGTCCGGGCGGGTGTGCCTGGGGGTGCCGGACGATTACGCCGACCGCTATCTACCTGATATCATGGCGCGATTTTCGCGCACCCATCCGTCCGTCGAACTTACCGTGATCTGCGAGCCAACCGCCGAACTGGTGCAATACATCGCCTCCGGCACGATTGATCTCGCCATCATCACCGCCACGGAAATCACCTCCCGCAACGCCCATGTGATCCGCCGGGAACGCCTGCTCTGGGTCTCCTCCGCTCGCCATGCGGCGCATCTGGAAACTCCGGTGCCGCTGGCTTTGGGGCGGCCGACCTGTCAGTGGCGCGATATCGCGGTATCGCGGCTGGCCGGGGCCGGGCGCAGCCACCGCATCCTCTACACCAGCCCCAATTGCGGCGCCGTGGTGGCGGCGGTCCTGTCGGGACTCGCGGTGTCGGTGCTGCCGGAATCGGCGCTGCGGACCGGGATGCGCGTGCTCGGCGCCGCGGACGGCTACCCTCCCCTACCCCCTTGCGATATCGGGCTTTTGCGCAATCGCCACGAGCCATCGCCGCTGGCGGATGCCCTCGCCCAGCACATCGTGCAGGGCCTCGACAACCTGACGGACGCGGACGCGGCGGAGTAGGTCGGCGATCGCCGTTAC
>JAYSCE010000522.1:0-3093 GCA_041915035.1 Xanthobacter sp. | reverse complement strand
GGGCCAGGAGGTCATCGCCGCCTACAAGAAGTGAGCCCGACGTGACCTACGGCCGGGGAGGATGTTTCTCCCCGGCCGCCCCACAGGATCGATCCGGTGACCAAGGACACTCCCCCGAAGGCGCTTGAGGGCGCCCGCCGAAAGAGCGGCCCCTCCATCGTCTCCTCCGCCCATCTCGCGGACGGGGCGCTGCCGGCGCTGTCCGAGTTCGAGTTCGGGCTCAACATGCTCACCCACGCCTATGGCCGCTGGATGGTGCGCTGCATGGCGGCGGCGGGCGTGCCGGACCTCTCGGCGCTGGACGTCCTGATCCTGCACCACGTGGTCCACCGCGACCGGCCGAAGACCATCGCCGATCTCTGCCTCGTGCTCGACGTGGAGGACACCCACCTCGTCACCTACGCGGCGAAGAAGCTGCAGGCCCTCGGCCTCGTCGAAGGCGGGCGCCGGGGCAAGGAGAAGACGCTGTCCGCCAGCGACACCGGCCGCGCCGTCTGCGCCCGCTATCGCGAGGTGCGGGAAGCGCTGCTGGCCGATGCGGTGGCCGCTACCGGCATCGATCCGGCCCGGCTTTCCGAGATCGCCGCGCTGATGCGCACCCTCTCCGGCCACTACGATCAGGCCGCCCGCGCCGCCGCGTCTCTCTGACCTAACGTCACATCCGCCGTGCGGGCATGGTGCGCCGGGGGCGTTCGGCTATGATGGGCCGTCGCCCCACCCGGACCGCAAAGGACGGACCGCGCCTCATGTGGCTTGACGATCTGCGCCCCTTCCGTCCCGCCGTGGCCGATACGCTGCCGTGCGCGACCGAGGACGCCTATCGCGCGTTTGGACTGGCGAGCGCCACCGTGTGCGACGCGGTGCCGGCCAGCCTCCCGTTCGGCCGGCTGCGGCTGTTCTCCCGTGAGGATGCGCCCGCCCGGAACGTTCTGGTGGTGGCGCCCATCGCCGGTGGCTATCCTTTCCTGATGCGCGACCTCATCGCCGCGCTGCTGCCCGCCGCCGGGCGCGTGGGAATCACCGAATGGCCCAATGCGCGCTATCTGCCGCGCGAGGCGGGTCGCTTCGGCTTCGCCGAGAATTGCCTCGAGACGGCGCAGATGGCCCGCGCGCTCGCGGTGACGGGGCCGGTGCATCTGGTGGGCGTCTGCCAGGGCGCGCTGCCCGCTTTCGCCGCCGCCTGCCTCCTGGCGGACGAAGGCCAGCCGGTGGCGAGCCTCAGCCTCGTGGGCGGTCCCATGGACCCCGCGCGCAATCCCACCCGCTTGTGGACCAAGCTGCAGCAGCGCTCGCTGGAGGAGCTGGAGGCGCAGGTGATGGAGGAACTGCCGCAAAGCCTGCCCGGTGCCGGGCGCCACGTGTTCCCGGCGTGGCGGCAGATCGACACCTTCGCCCTCTACCTCTGGCGGCAATCCATGAGCGGCGGCGAGCTGCCCATGCGGCTCTTGTTCGACGAGGGCGACGATCCCCTGCGCTTCCCGCTCTCACGCCTGTGCTGGACCATGATGGACGTGCCGGCCGAATTCTTCATGGAGAACGTCTCCACCATCTTCCGCGACAATGCGCTCGCCCGCGGCACGCTCGCCATCGGCGGCCACCCGGTGCGGGCGGAGGCGCTGCGCGGGGTGCTGCTCACGGTGGAGGGCGCGGACGACGACATTTCCGCTCCCGGCCAGACGGAGGCGGCGCACGATCTGTGCCGGGCCGTGCCGGATGCCCTGCGCCGCCGCGTCAGCGTCGCGGGTGCCGGCCACTTCGGCCTCTTCTACGGCCGCAAGATGCGCGCCATCGTGGTGCCCGCGCTGATCGAGGCGATGGAGGCGGGGGAACGGGCCCTGTGAGGGGCGGTGGCATGGCGCCACCCCTTCGGCTGATCCCGACCGGGCGTCGCTTTGAACATGGCGCGGCCCCTATTCCTCCGTCACGCTCTCCCAGGTGGCATGGCGGGTCTTGGCGCGCTTCGCCAGACGATCTGTGATGGCGTCCAGTTCGGCGGGCACGACCGAGGTGGTGACGAGCTTCGCCACCAGCACCACGGCGCCATCGGTGCCCGGCTCCTCGTCCACGTCGCGCACGAGGTATTTCTCGCTTTCCAGCGTGTCGATCAGGACGTCGCGCAGGTCGGCGGCGGCGGCGGAATCCACCGTGAGGCGCACCTCGTAGCTCACTTCAGAACGGCGGGCATCGAGGGGCGCGCGGTCGATGGCGCGGGCGACGGGACGCAGCACCGTGTTGCCGGCGATGATGATGAAGGTGATGAGCGCCGCCTCGGCGATGCGGTCGGCCCCGGCGCAACTGCCCACGGCGGCCGAGCACCAGAGTGTCGCCGCGGTGTTGAGGCCGCGCACGTTCATGCCTTCCTTCATGATGACGCCGGCGCCGAGGAAGCCGACGCCGGTGACCACGTTGGCGGCGACGCGCATGGCGTCGGTCGGCCCGCCGAGGCTGGCGGCGAGATCGACGAAAGCGGCGGAGCCCACGGCCACGAGCACATTCGTGCGGAGCCCGGCGGTGCGCTGGCGATACTGCCGCTCCGCGCCGATCAGCGTGCCGAACAGGAAGGCGGCGGCAAGGCTGACCACGGTGTCGAGGAACTGCGCCCCGTGGAAGTTGGAGATGAACTGCACCCGAAACCCCTCTTCCTGCGGCGGGCCCCACGGCCGGCCGGCTAGCGCCTCGCCCAAGATGATGGCGAGGGCAAGGTCGCGGGGGCCGGATCATCCCCGTCCCGCGCCCGGTTTTCACCTCCCTGCGCGCCGGATTGTCGCGTCAGCGTGGAACTGCTAAAAACCCGCCCCATGCGACAGACGCGTGACCATCGCCACAGCCTCGACCGGGCGGCCCATTGCGGGGCCGGTCCGTTCGCGCGCACGACGATGGAGTTCGCGGCGGTGCCCGATCATGTGCGCCTGCCGGGCCGCTTCTTCGGCCGCTTCACGACGGCGGCCTCCTCGGTGCTTTGACGCCCGCATGCTGACGCGCCCATAAGCGGCGCCACGGATACCGCCCTTTCCATCGTTACCGGCCCGGCCGCCCCCACGCGCGCCGGCCTTTCCTCAGGACACGACGCGATGAACGCCCCGGTGAACGGCC
>JAYSCE010000521.1:2890-3100 GCA_041915035.1 Xanthobacter sp. | reverse complement strand
GAGGGTAGTGATGCCGCTGTCACCGTCGCGTTCCACCGATACGGCGCGCTGAAAGCTGGGCCCGTAGTTGAGGCCGCAGCTGGTCGCGGCCGCGTAGACATCAGCGGCATCGGAATAACGAAGGCGGGCTGGGTCGGGGTCTGGCTGGAGCACCGGCGATCCGGTGGCCGGCACCACTCGCCCGATGGCGTGCAGCAGGAACTCCGCGCC
>JAYSCE010000521.1:0-2880 GCA_041915035.1 Xanthobacter sp. | reverse complement strand
AGACCGAGCAGGTCTGCGTGGTCTCGTCGAAGCGGGTGGAAATCTCGCGCATCGTGCCCTCGGGCACGGAGAGGGCGCGCAGCACGTCGAAGTCGCGCAGCTCCATCGGCACGTCGCCGTGGATTTCGCGTCCCACGGACAGCATCATCTCGGCCATGGAGGCCGCCGGGACCACCACCTCGCCTTCCACGCGATGGTCGGCGAGATACGGGGCGATCTCGTGGTCGGCAAAGCCGCGCCATTCCGGCACGTTCTGGCTCACGCGGCGCCCGAGCAGCGGATGAGACGGGGCCGCGCCGAACATGCGGCCGTAAAGCTCAAGTGCCTCCGTGGTGTTGGCCATCACGAAGCGCTGACGCTGCCAGGGGTAATGCGGCAACGGCAGGGGCGCGGCGGACGGTTGTCCGAACGCGCGCGCGGTGTCGAGCTCCACGCCGCGCACGAAGGCCTGCGCCGCGATGGCGCGCACCGGATCCCCCGAAGCGGTGTCGTCGCGCTCGGACAAACTGGAGATGCACTCAGAGGGCAGTTCCGCCTGCCGGAGCGTCTCTGTGGCCGCACCGGTGAGGATGGGGCGCGGGCCGATCTCGATGAAGTGGGTGGCACCGAGCCGGCCGGCTGCGACCACCGCATCCGAGAAGCGCACCGGCTCCCGGATATTGTGCCACCAATAGGTGGCATCGAGGGCGGTGCCGGCCAACGGGCCACCCGTCACGGTAGAGACGAAATCCGTGCGCGTCTCGCCGGGCCGCAGTGACTTGAGGTCATCGAGAATGCCCTGCTGCGCCACATCGAGCAGCACCGAGTGGAACGGATAATCCACGCCGATGGAGACGGTCGCGATCCGCTGCAAGCGCGCGGACTTTTCCGCAAGCGCAATGGCCTCGGTGGTGCCGGACAGGGTGACGGAACGGGGACCATTGACGGCGGCGATGTTCAGATCCTGGCGGCCGAGCGAGGCGAGGAACGCCTCGGCCTGCTCCTCGCACGTCGCGAGCGCGAGCATCCGGCCGCGACCTGCGACCATCTCCTGCCGAAGGCTGCGGTGGTGAATGAGGTGGATCGCCGCTTCGAGATCGAGTGCGCCCGAGACCATGGCCGCCGCCACCTCGCCCACGCTGTGACCGAGCACGACGTCCGGCTTGATGCCTTCTTCGCCAAGGGCTGCCGTAAGGGCAATCTGGATGGCGAAGATCAGGGGCTGGGCGACCGAGGTCTTCTCGATCTGTGTGGCGAGGGCGGGGGAGGCCAAGGTTTCCGTCAGCGACCAGCCTGCGACCTTTTGATAGGCCGCATCGACCGCTGCGAAGTGCGTGCGGAAGGGGTCGTTTCGGGCAAGCGCAGCGCGGCCCATGCCGATCCACTGGCTGCCATTGCCGCTGTATAGGAACGCCACCTTGCCGGACCGCGCGGACGCCTTGCCGACCGCGATCTCCGTCTTTTCGCCGCGCGCGTAGCTGCGCAGTTGGGTCGCCACTTCCGGTGCCGGGCCTACGGGGATGGCCAAGCGGGTGTCGAACAGCTCTCTTTGATAGCGTGCACCGCTGGCGATGGTGGCAGCCGGCGCGGTTTCCTGATCGAGGAGAGATGCATAGCTCTCCGCAAGGGCACGTAGGGCTTCCTGGGTCTTGGCGGAGACCACAAGAAGTCGCGCGTCGGGTCCGGGTTCGGATGACGCTGGCGCCGGAGCGGCCGCTTTGAGGACGACGTGAGCGTTGGTGCCGCCGAAGCCGTAGTTGCAGACACCGGCAAAGGGCGTTTTCTGCAGGTCGAGCGGCACGTGCGCCGCAGCCGGCGCAAGGTTCAGGGCGTCGAATGCGATATTGGGATTGAGCCCATCGAGATGGAGCGTGCGCGGATAAAGGCCATGCTCGACCGCCAGCGTCGCCTTGGCTAGGCCGGCGAGGCCCGACACGCATTCGAGGTGGCCGATATTGGACTTCACCGAGCCGACGGGCAGGGGCGTGGAACGGCCATGACGCAAGGCGCTGCCGATGGCTTCCGCCTCGATGGGGTCGCCGACAGGCGTACCCGTACCATGGGCCTCGACAAACGCCAGCGCACTACCGTCAATGCCGAGGTCTTCGTAAATACGGGCGATCAGGCTCCTCTGGCCTTCGACCGAAGGCAGCGAGATGCCGGACGTGCGGCCGTCCGAATTGACACCCGCCCCGACGATGGTGGCATGGGAACGGTTGCCCGCGGCCCGCGCGACGTCTGATCTGCGCAGCACGATGGCGATGGCGCCTTCCGAGCGCACATAGCCGTCCGCGCCTGCGGAAAAGGGGCGGCAGCGCCCGGTGGGCGACAACATGGATGCACGGGAGAAACCGATATAGGGCGCCGGCGATAGCAGCAGGTTCACACCTGCCACGATGGCCGTGTCAATCTCTCCCGCACGCAGCGCCTTGGCCGCCTGCGCAAGGGCAACGAAGGAGGACGAGCATGCCGAATCGACGGTGAAGCTCGGACCGCGCCAATCGAAGATGTAGGAGATACGGTTGGAGATGATGGACAGGGAATTCCCTGTCATGAAATGGCTTTCCATGGCCGCGGGATCGCCCGATGCGGCCGTCTGGTAGTCGACGTTCGACGCGCCCACATAAACGCCGATGGGCTCACATGCCGTTGCGGAAGGGGCGAGCCCAGCATCTTCCAGGGCTTCCCACACCACTTCGAGCAGAAGACGCTGCTGCGGATCGATCTGCTGTGCTTCGCGCGGGGAGATGCCGAAGACGCTGGGATCGAAAGCGAACGGATCGTCGATGTAGCCCCCGGCGAACGTATAAGAGAAACCCGGCTCGTTCTTGCGGGGGTGCTGCCCCCGGTCCACTGGCCAGCGGCCTTGCGGAAGGTCGCTGACGGCGGACGTACCGGCCA
>JAYSCE010000520.1:0-3107 GCA_041915035.1 Xanthobacter sp. | reverse complement strand
CGGCAGCAGAACGAACAGAGCCACCACTCCCGACGCCAGAAGGAGCGGGGAGAGGTGGCGGGGGAGGCGGAGCCGCGTCGCGCGCGGCTCGCCGGTCAGTGTGGTCTCAGCCATCGGCCATCAGTTGTCGAAGCCGACCTTATCGATGAGCTCGCTCGCGCGCTTGCGGTTCTTGGCGATGTCCACCAGCGGGATGGGATCGACCTTGAGCGGGCCCAGAGCCCCGATGATGGGATCGACCTCAGCGGACGTGATGACGGGATATTCCATGTTCTGCTTGGCGTAGACCGCTTGCATCTCGGGCGAGATGGCGAATTCGAGCAGCTTCACGGCTGCGTCCTTGTGGGGCGCGTTCTTGGCCACGGCGGCGCCGGAGACGTTTACGTGAGTTCCGCCACCCTCGAAGGTGGGGAGCAGCACGTTGATGCCGTCGCCCCACTTCTTCTGGTCCGCACCGCCCTTGCCCGAGCGCATCAGGCCCACATAATAGGAATTGCCCACGGCCAGATCGCAGATGCCGCCCAGGATGTCGCGGGCGCCCTCGCGGTCGCCGCCGGCGGGCTTGCGGGCGAGGTTCGCCTTGAGGCCGCGCAGCCAGGCCTCGGCCTTCTCCTCACCGTGATGGACGATGTAGGCCGCCACCAGCCCCACGTTGTAGGGGTGCTGGCCGGAGCGGATGCAGACCTTGCCCTTCCACTTTGGGTCGGCGAGGTCCTCGTAGGTGATGGCCGAGAGCTTCACCTCGTCCTTCGCCGCGTAGACGAGGCGGGCGCGCAGGGAGAGCGCGTACCAGTTGCCGGCCGGATCGCGCAGGTTGGCGGGAATGGCGGAGAGGGCGGGCGAGGTCACCGGCTGGGTGACGCCGGCATCTACCACGTCGAGCAGGTTGCCCACGTCCACGGTCATCAGCACGTCCGCGGGAGAGGCGGCGCCCTCGGCCTTCACGCGCTCGGCGAGGCCGTCCTTGATGAAGACGCTCTTCACCTCGATGCCCGTGGCCTTGGTGAAGGCCTCGAACAGGGGGGCGGCAAGGCCGGGCTCGCGGGTGGTGTAGACGTTGACAACCTGCTGCGCGCTGGCGGCCTGCGCCGCGACAAGCAGTGCGCCACCGGCGAGAAGGCTGCGCAAGAGATGAAGGCGACCCATTGAAATCCCCACACGCGGGCTCGGAACGAGCACGACAAGACTGCGGAGAATTGGCTAGCGCGGCGTGTTACGAAGGGTCAATGAAGAAGGGTGTGAGGCCGGAAACATTGGAAATTATCTAATTCCGAAATGCTTTGCGGCTCGATCGTCCAGTTTATACTTTCTCCAATCTCGTTGGAGGCCCATACAAAAAGCCCGGCGCAAGGGCCGGGCTTTGTGTCGGTATTGGGCAGACGGAGGAGGGATCAGTCCTCGTCCAGCTCGCCGATGTGATGCTGGGCGTAGAGCTGCAGGCCGAGCTTGGACACGAGGTCCAGCTGGGTCTCAAGGAAGTCGATGTGGCCTTCCTCGTCCGCCATCAGCTCCTCGAAGAGGTCGCGGCTCGGATAGTCCTTCACCGAGTGGCAGTAGGTGGCCGCTTCCTGGTAGAGGGCGCGGGCGTCCAGCTCGGCGGCAAGATCGCAGTCGAGGATTTCCTTCACGTCCTGGCCGATTCGCAGGGGATCGAGCACCTGCATGTTCGGGAAGCCGTCGAGGAACAGGATGCGGTCGGTGAACTTGTCGGCGTGCACCATCTCCTCGATGGACTCGGCGCGCCACTTCTTGGCCAGCGCCTTATAGCCCCAATTGTCGAGCATCCGGTAATGCAGCCAATACTGATTGATGGCGGTCAGCTCAGAGCGCAGGCCCCGATTGAGGTATTCAATAACCTTCGGATCGCCCTTCATTATCAGCTCCTGGTGCCGTAAGGACAGTTAGTTTGGATTAAGCGTTAGACTAATTCTAATGTGGTGGCAAGGTACCCAACGGTAACGCCCGGCTGGACGCAGGGCGATCGGCCGTGCTTTTAGGAAGCTTATTCGGCCGCGACCATTCCGGTAAGTCCCGCGACGGGACATTCGTCGGCACAAGCGCCGCAGTCGTGAGCCTGAACCTGATCCATCAGCGTGCGGATGGTCCGGGCGCAGCGTCCGCACTGGGGCGAACAGCCGAGGCAGCGATAAACTTCGCTAGGGGAGCGCAAAGGCGTTCCGGCAAGCGCATCAAGCACCTGACGGTCTGAAAAGACGTTGCATGAACAAACGATCATGGCGCGGCTCGAAGCTAACTTGGAAGGCTTCTAAAAACTTGTTTCTATTACGTTTTTCGCAGAAGCCCGCCGGTTTCGTCAACTACGTACATATGCGACATGGTGCGTCGCACGCCGCTTGGACAGGCTTTTGCCTGCACAATGGAGTTGTTCCATTGTGCCGATACCACCCAATTGGTGGCCCGGCACCTTCAATGGGTCGGTTCAGGCGGGCAATGTGAGCCGGGCGATCATTCCCCGGCGCCGGCCCAGGTCTTCGCCGGCCTGATTCATCCCGACCGGGTCGATCTCCAGCTCGCCTCCGAGGCTGCGCGCAGCCTCCGCCATGCGGGCCAGACGCAGGGGACGTCCCTCGGCGGCGAAACGATCGTCCGCCGAAAGCCCCGATAGCGGATCGAGTGCCGCCGCCGCTGCCGCAGCATCGAGCCCCGCGCCGGCGTCGCTTAACTGCACCATGGCCCGCGGTCCCATGTCCCCATCGTCCACGGCGAAGACCGAGACTGCCACCGCCCCGCCCGCCGGCGTGGCTGCGACGGCCTCTTCCACCAGCATCGCCACCCGCTCGGCGAGCGACTCTTCGGGGGCCCGGGCCGTGACGCCTCCGGCATCATCGAGGCGCAGCGCAAGCCGTCGCCGCCGGGCGGTGGGAACGAGCCTGGCCACCGCGGCGCGCACCGCCCCTGACACGTCGCAGCTGACGGCTTCCGCCGTCGATGGCTCGGACAGCGCGGTGAGGTCGTCGAGGGTGGCGTTCAGGGATTTGAGGGCCTCCCGCAGAGGATCACTCAGGCCCTCGGCCGGCGCCTCCCGCAGGATCGCCATGGGGCCTTCGATGCCCGCGCGCAGCCGGCCGGCGAGCCGCGGGAGGAGG
>JAYSCE010000519.1:0-3113 GCA_041915035.1 Xanthobacter sp. | reverse complement strand
GATGCGGTTTTCGCTGGCTGGACCGTCGCGACCCTCGCGCTCATCGCATTCCTGATCGTTCGCGAGCACCAGTTGCGCCGGCTGGTGCTCCAGCAGCGTGAAACGCAGAAGCAGGTCGACGACGCCTCCGCGTTTGACAGCCTCACCGGCATCGCCAACCGCATTCAGTTCGAAGCGGATTTCAGCCGCGAGCTGAAGGATGCCGATGCCAGAGGCACGCGCCTCGCCCTCCTCGTGGTCGACGTGGACCTTCTGCGTTCGGTCAACGAGGCACACGGGCATGGCGGCGGCGACGATGTCCTGCGCCAGCTGGCGACGCGCCTCGTCTCGGTGCCCCACCGCGGCGGCATGGTCGCACGCTTGGGCAGCGGCGAGTTCGCCGTCCTCTTTCCCATGGGCGCGGACGAGACCGACGAGCTGTTCCGCCTCGCGAGCCGCATCCTGGCGCGCCTGCGCGAGCCGTTCGATTGCAACGGCGCGCGTGTCGATATCACGGCCAGCATCGGCATCAGCAAATTCCCGCGCGACGGGTCGTCGGTGACGGTGCTGCTGCAGGCGGCGGAGAAGGCGCTGCGGCAGGCCAAGGATGCGGGCAAGGATGGCTACGCGCTCTACGATTCGAGCCTCGATGCCCGCGGCCGCGAGCGCCGGCTTCTGGAGATCGACTTCCGCCGCGCGCTGGAGACCGGCGAGATCGTGGCGCAATACCAGCCGGTGGTCGACCTGAAGAGCGGCGAGACGGTGGGGTGCGAGGCGCTGGCTCGCTGGCAGCATCCCAAGCGCGGCCTTCTCTCCCCCGCCGAGTTCATTCCCATCGCCGAGGACGAAGGCCTGATCGACCCTTTGTTCACCGCAATGCTTCGCCGGGTGGGGGAGGATATCGCGGCATTTGGCACCGCCCTGCCGGTGGCGGTCAACCTCTCACCCGTCCAGCTCGTGGACCCGCACCTGCCGCAGCGGATCCTCGATCTGCTGAAGCAGCTGAACATACCTCCGGAGCAGATCGAACTCGAAATCACCGAGACGGGCCTGCTTCTGGACTTCGAGACCGCGCGCCGCTCGCTGGCCGCCCTCAAGGCCGCGGGGGTGCGCATCTCCCTCGACGATTTCGGCACCGGCTTTTCCAGCCTGCGCCACCTCAACGAGCTGCCCATCGACAAGATCAAGATCGACCGCTCCTTCACGCGACGCATCGCCACAGAGGCGCAGAGCTGCAAGATCATCACCGCCATCATCAGCCTCGGGCGCACGCTGGGCCTGATCACCGTCGCCGAGGGCGTGGAGACCGAAGCGGAAGCCGATTTCCTGCGCGGGCAGGGCTGCCAGCTCGGGCAGGGCTATCTGTTTTCCCGTCCGCTCTGGCCGAAGGATGCCTTCGCCACCGCAACCCCTGCCCCACACTGACGCCGACGCCGCGCGGATGGGCGGCTCGGCGCGGTACGGTTGCGCCGCCGGGCCTGCCGCACCGCTTGGGGCTTCCCTCGCGCGCGAACCTGCTCTAGCAAGGCGGCATGCCGATCCGCCTGACCATCAGCCAGCCTGATTTCCCCGAGCGTTTCATCGATTTCCTCGGCTCCAAGCGCGAGGCGTCCGTGGACGTGCAGGACAAGGTGTCCGCCATCATCGCCGACGTCCGCGCTCGCGGCGACCGGGCGCTCGTGGACCTCTCGCGCACCTTCGACCGGGTGGACCTCGACGCCCTCGGCATCCGGGTGAGCGAGGCCGAACTGGACGCGGCCCTCGCCTCCATCCCCGAAGACACCCGCGCGGCGCTGGACTTCGCCAAGGCCCGCATCGAGGCGCACCACGCCCGCCAGAAGCCGGCGGACGAGACCTATGTGGACGCCGCCGGCGTCACCCTCGGCCATCGCTGGACCAGCGTGGACGCGGTCGGCCTCTACGTGCCCGGCGGCACTGCGACCTATCCCTCCTCCGTGCTGATGAATGCCGTGCCCGCCCAGGTGGCCGGCGTGCCGCGCATCGTCATGGTGGTGCCCGCCCCCGACGGCGTGATCGCGCCTCTGGTGCTGGCGGCCGCGCGCCTCGCCGGCGTGCATGAGGTCTATCGCGTGGGCGGGGCGCAGGCGGTGGCGGCGCTGGCCTATGGCACGGAAACCATCCGCCCGGTGGACAAGATCGTCGGCCCCGGAAACGCCTTCGTCGCGGCGGCCAAGCGCCAGGTGTTCGGCAAGGTCGGCATCGACATGGTGGCCGGCCCCTCCGAAGTGCTGATCCTCGCCGATGGCGAGGCGAACGCGGACTTCATCGCCGCCGACCTCCTCGCCCAGGCGGAGCACGACACCGCCGCCCAGTCCATCCTCATCACCTCCTCGCCGGAACTGGCGGACCGGGTGGAAAAGGCGGTGGAGGGCATGCTCGCCACCCTGCCGCGCGCGGCAATCGCCTCCGCCTCCTGGCGCGACCATGGTGCCATCTTCCTGGTGGACAGCCTCGCCGACGCCATCCCGCTGGTGGACCGCATCGCCCCCGAGCATCTGGAAATCCACGCGGCCGATGCCGACGCGCTCGCCGCCAAGGTGCGGCATGCCGGCGCCATCTTCATCGGCGCCTGGACCCCGGAGGCCATCGGCGACTATGTGGGCGGCACCAATCACGTGCTCCCCACCGCCCGCTCGGCCCGCTTCTCCTCCGGCCTCGGCGTGCTGGACTTCATGAAGCGCACGTCCATCCTGAAGCTCGATGCCGACGCGCTGGAAAAGCTCGGGCCGGCCGCCGTGCGCCTCGCCGCCGTGGAGCGGCTGGACGCGCACGGCCGGTCGGTCTCCATCCGCAGCAACAGATGACGGGGGAATAGGATGAGCGACAAGCCGGAGAGGAGCCCCACGGCCCGCCTCTGCGCCGTGACCCTCGACGACGCCTCCATCGGCCACGCCGGCAGCCCGGACATCGAGCACGAGCGCGCCACCGCCATCTGGGACCTCATCGAGGACAACAGCTTCCTGCCCTGCGGCGATCCCGGCGAGGGGCCGTACCAGCTTCTGATCTCGCTCGCCGACAACCGCCTCGTGCTGGACATCAAGCGCGAGAGCGGCGACCAGGTGGTGCAGCACCACCTCTCCCTCACCCCCTTCCGCAAGGTGGTGAAGGACTAT
>JAYSCE010000518.1:0-3122 GCA_041915035.1 Xanthobacter sp. | reverse complement strand
AGGCAAAAGCCTCCTCGCGGGCCACCCTCGCCGACCCCAGGCGCGCCACGCGGCTGGTCCTCGCCATCTTTCTCGGGCCGGCTTTGCTGGTCTATTGCGGGCTCACGGCCTATCCGGCTTTCCGCACCATCTATGACAGCTTCTTCACCATCGAGGGCATGGACGCGACCTTCGTCGGGCTCGCGAACTATCGCGACCTGATGGGGGACGAGACCTTCTGGGTCGCCGTGCGCAACACCTTCATCTGGTCCTTCGTCGCCCCCGTCATCGATGTCGCCACCGGCCTTCTCCTTGCCCTCGCGCTCTATGCCGGCGTGCCCTTCGCGCGCTTCCTGCGCGTCGCGTGGTTCACGCCGGTGCTGCTCTCCTACGTGGTCGTCGCGATCTTGTGGATGTGGATCTACAATTACGACTGGGGCGTGCTGAACGTGATGCTGCGGGCGGTCGGCCTTGGCGATCTCGCCTCCTCCTGGCTGGGCGATCCCAATCTCGCGCTCGCCGCCGTCATCGTCACCCACGCCTGGAAGTGGGCCGGCTTCAACATGGTGGTGTGCCTCGCCGCCATCCACTCTTTGCCCAAGGAAGTGCTGGAGGCCTCCGACCTCGACAATTGCGGCTGGGGCGCCAAGCTGCGTTACATCATTGTCCCCATGCTGCGGCCGACGCTGCTGTCGCTCTACATCTTGTCCTTCATCGGCAAGATGAAGGTGTTCGACCTCGTCTGGATCATGACCCAGGGCGGACCTTTGTGGGCGACGGAGACGGTCTCCACCTACGTCTACAAGCGCGCCTTCAACTGGAACACCTTCGACCTCGGCTATCCCTCCGCCATCGCCACCGTGTGGTTCCTGGTGGTGTGCGCCGCGGTCATCATCCTCAACCGCGTGCTCGGCTCGCGCGAGCGGCTGGAGTATTGAGATGGCCGCAACCCTCGCCGCCAACCCCGGTCGCGCGCCGCTGCCGCGCCTGTTCTCGCGGGGCATCCTTGCGCTGGTTCTGGGCGTCTACACCATCTACCAGCTCGGGCCGTTCCTGTGGCTCGCCACCATGTCGGTGCGCACCACGGCGGAGATCAGCGCCGATCCCTATGCCTGGCCGAGCCCATTGCACCTCGACCAGTTCCGTACCGCTTGGGTCGATTCCGACTTCGCCACCTATTTCTGGAACTCGACCCTCGTGGTGGTGGGCGCGGTGGCGGTGCTCACGATCATCGGCGCGGCGGCGGCCCATGCGCTGGCGCGCTACCGCTTCCGCGGCAACCGGATCATCTACGGCATCCTGTTCTCATCCATCATCTTCCCGCCGCAGATTACCCTGATCTCGCTGTACCAGATCCTGGTGGACTACCATCTCTACAACAGCCTGTTCGGTCTGGCGCTGGTCTATATCTCGCTGCAGCTGCCGTTGACGGTGTATCTCCTGGAAGGCTTCTTCGCCCGCATCCCGCAGGACCTGTTCGACGCGGCCAAGATGGACGGCTATGGCGACCTCGAGATCTTCTGGCGCATCGTGCTGCCGGTGGGCATGCCGGCCATCGCCACCACGCTGATCCTGAACTTCATCCAGCTCTGGAACGAGTTCCTGTTCGCCGTGGTGCTCATCACCGATCCGGACAAGCGCACCCTGCCCATCGGCATCCGCGCCTTCATGGGCGACCATTTCCAGGACATCGGCATGATCGCCACCGGCGTCATGATCTCGGTCATCCCGGTCATCGTCGTCTACGTCTTCTTCTCCGAAAAGCTGATCCGCGGCATGACCGCCGGCGCGATCAAGTGAGGCTGCCATGGCAGTGGTGAAACTCGACAAGATCGTGAAGCGCTATGGCGGCGGCGGCCCCGTCGTGGTGGAGGACGTGGACCTCACCATCGACGACGGCGAGTTCATGGTGCTGCTCGGCCCGTCGGGCTGCGGCAAGTCCACGACGCTGCGCATGATCGCAGGGCTGGAGACCATCTCCGGCGGCACGCTCTCCATCGACGGGCGGGTGGTGAATGACGTGCCGGCCAAGGACCGCGACATCGCCATGGTGTTCCAGTCCTACGCGCTCTATCCGCACATGAGCGTCGGCGACAACATCGCCTTTGGCCTGCGCCGTCGCGCCATTCCCGGCCCCGAGATTGAGCGGCGGGTGAAGGAGGTGGCGGCGCTCCTCGGCCTTGCGCCGCTGCTGACGCGCAAGCCCAGCGCGCTCTCCGGCGGCCAGCGCCAGCGCGTCGCGCTCGGCCGCGCCATGGTGCGCGAGCCGCAGGTATTCCTGTTCGACGAGCCGCTCTCGAACCTCGATGCGGCGCTGCGCGTCAACACCCGCAGCGAGATCATCAAGCAGCACCACCGCCTCGGCTCCACCATGATCTACGTCACCCACGACCAGGTGGAAGCGATGACCATGGGCACGCGCATCTGCGTGATGAACGCCGGCAAGGTGGCGCAGATCGGCGCGCCTTTAGATGTGTACTGGCAGCCGACCAACACCTTCGTCGCCCGCTTCCTCGGCTCGCCGCCCATGAATCTCATGGACGCGACGCTCTCCGCCGCCACCCGCCGCGCGACGAGCCCGGCGCTCGATGCGCCGCTCGCCCGCTGGAGCGACGGCGTGCTTCAAGCCCGGGACGGCCGCAAGGTGACGCTCGGCGTGCGCGCCGAGGACATGGCCATCGATCCCGCCGCCCTCGACGGCGCGCCGGGCGGGCGCGTCACCGGCCGAACCATCGCCGTCGAGCCGCTTGGCGCCGAGACCCTGCTGCTGCTGGAGCTGCCCGGCGGCGGCGAGATCACCGCCCGCCTGCCCCGCCACGTCACCGCGACGCCGGATGAGACGGTGGAGCTCTTCTTCCGGGCCGACGCCGCCTATCTGTTCGACGCCGAGACGGGCGACGCCATCGCCCCGCTGGAGACCGGCGCGGCCGCGGTGCGCGCCGCCGTGCAGCGGAGGACGCACTGATGGCCGCGCCGCTCCGCGTCGGGCTCATCGGCGCCGGCTGGGTCACCCAGCATCATCTGAAGGGCTGGGCCGCGCTGGGCGATGCCGCCAAGGTGGTGGCCATCGCCGACCCGTCCGCCGAGCGCGCCGCCGAGCGGGCGAATGCTTTCGGAATTCCCGCCGTCTTCACCAGCGCCGA